>CAZWLV010000075.1:0-3621 GCA_964634715.1 uncultured Lachnoclostridium sp.
AAAAATGCATCTGCTGCTGCGTAAAGCTTCTGTGCAAGACTGTTGGAATAACAGATATTGGCAGATACCTGTCCCGGTCTTGTCCATGCATAATGACGGAACATGTTTTCATAACGGCCTTCCCCTGTACCGATGACTACCAGCTGTGTATTTTCATCTAAAATACCTTCCATCACTGCATTGATCAGGTCAAGTCCCTTCTGATCTGTCAAACGGGATACCAGACCGATCATGTATTTATCCTTATCTACCGGAAGACCTAATTCTTCCTGAAGCTTTGTCTTGTTTTCCGCTTTTTTCTTTCGCCAGTTTTTCGCATTATAGTTTACATAAATATTTGGATCTGTTTCCGGATCATATACTTTATAATCGATCCCGTTCACAATACCGTACATATCGAAATGACGGGACTGTAATAATCCTTCTAACCCTTCGCCGTATTCCGGTGTCTGGATTTCTTCTGCATAAGTCTTAGATACCGTCGTGATATAATCTGCATACGTCAGACCGCCTTTTAACATATTGGCATCACGTTTATATTCCAGTTTGTCCGGTGTGAACAGATAATCTCCAAAACCGGTGATCTCTTTCATCGTCTTAATATCCCAGATTCCCTGAAATTTCAGATTGTGGATCGTAAATACTGTTTTGATGTTCTGGAAATACGGATCTGCTGCAAATTCATTTTTCAGATATACCGGAATAAAACCTGTCTGCCAGTCATGACAATGGATCAGATCCGGTCTGAAATCGATCATCTTTAAAACGGATAATACTGCTTTTGAGAAAAATGTGAATTTTTCCACATCGCCTCTGATATCACCGTATGGCTTTTCTCCGCCAAAATAAAACAGATTATCGATAAAATAATACGTGATCCCATCCAGCTGATAACGCATTACACCACAGTGGGTATCTGCAAATTTTCCTTTGTGTTCCAGATAAAAGTGTCCGAGATATTCGAATTCATTACGATACTTATCCGGAATGCATCGATAATTCGGTAAGATCACACGTACATCAAATTCATCTTTATGAAATGCTTTTGGAAGAGCACCTGCTACGTCCGCAAGACCGCCTGTCTTAATAAACGGAACGCATTCAGATGTTGCAAATAAAATCTTTTTCATTGATTTTTCCCCCATAAATATAGTTTTCCGAATATGTTTTTCTATCTTCCATGATACTCTAAAATCTCATAAAAAACAACGAATTATTAGCAATTTTCGCATTTTTCCTTATCCGGCATCTGTGCCAGAACGATCGCTGCAAACATCAGTACACAGCCTGCCAGTTCCCTTCCGCTCAAAGCCTGATTTAAGATCAGCCAGCCTGCGATCACCGAAAATACACTTTCCATACTTAAGATCAATGATGCAACCGTCGGGTTCGTATCTTTTTGTCCTACGATCTGAAGTGTATAGCCCAGACCACAGGAAAGAACGCCTGCATACAAAAGCGGGATCCATCCCTGAAGGATCAGACCGATGCTCGGTGTTTCAAAAAGCAGTGCCAGAACTGCCGAAAGGCTGCCGCACACAAGAAACTGCACACAGCTCATACGGACTCCGTCACACAGCGGTGAATAATGATCCACGATCATAATGTGGATCGCAAAAAAGAATGAACTGACGATGAGCAGGAAATCTCCCTTTGCCAGAGAAAAACTCTCACTGGTCATACAGAGCAGGTACAGACCGATGGCAGCAAGAACCACTCCAAGCCACATCTTTTTTCCTGCTTTCTTTTTCAAAAACACACCAAATAACGGAACCAGTAAAATATACATGGCAGTAATAAATCCTGCTTTTCCAACGCTTGTCATGGAAATACCCACCTGCTGGAAATTACTTCCCATGCAGAGCATCACACCACAGCTGATCCCGCCCGGGATCCATGCTTTATGATCGTTTTTCCATTCTGTAAACGCTTTCTGCCCCATCTCTTTTTCTCTCTGTCTGTCCATGAAAAAGATCACCGGGATCAGCACAAGTCCGCCGATCAGAAAACGGCCGCTGTTAAACGTAAAACAGCCGATGGCATCACCGCCGACACTCTGTGCCACAAATGCCGCACCCCAGACGATCGCAGTTATGAACAACAATAGTTCACTTTTTATTTTTCCTTTTTTCTTCATCCTTTTTTTATCCTTATCATCAGATTTTTGAGATCACTTTTCGATTGATCTTTATCATAAATATCGTACATACGAGAATTGATGCAATTTCTGCGATCGGAAATGCGTACCATACAAGACTGACATCTCCCCGAAGAGATAACACATATGCTACCGGAAGCAATACTACCAGCTGTCTTGCAAAAGACATGATCATACTGTAAACCGCATTGCCAAGTGCCTGAAATGCACTGGAACAAGCGATACCGACACCTGCAAAGATGAAGCTCAGACTGATGATACGCAGTGCCGGAACTCCGATCTGTAAAAGCTGGTCAGATGCTTCGAACATTTTCAGCAATGCTGCCGGAATTGTCTGGAAAATGATCAAACCAACGATCATGATCAGCACCGCCAGAACAATGCTTGTCTTTAATGCCTTTAAAACTCGTTCTCTTTTCTTCGCACCATAATTATAAGAAATGATCGGGATCACACCATTATTTAATCCAAAGACCGGCATGAAGATAAAGCTCTGAAGTTTATAATAAACACCAAAAACTGCTGCCGCCGTAGATGTAAATCCAAGTAAAATGCGGTTCATGCCATAGTTCATTACGGAACCGATCGATGCCATGATGATCGATGGGATTCCGATTCCATAAATCTGTTTTACTACGGAAAATTTCGGTTTAAATCCTTTTAACTGAATGCTGATCTCCTTATTTTTCGTATGATTCAGCCAGATACCGACCATACCGCCTACGATCTGACCTGCAACCGTTGCCAGAGCGGCTCCTGCAACTCCCATCTTCGGCATTCCAAAAAGACCAAAGATCAGGATCGGATCAAGAATGATATTGATCACCGCACCTAAGCCCTGAGACACCATGGAATAGATCGTTTTTCCGGTTGCCTGAAGCATACGTTCGAAAAAGATCTGGAAAAACATACCAAAACTCAGACAACAGCAGATCCTTACGTATTCTGTACCGTATTTTACGATCTCTTCAATATCTGTCTGACTTCTGAAAAATGCTTCTGCACCAAAAATCCCCACAAGCAAAAATGCCAGATAACTTGCAATCGCCAGAAATACCGCATGGTTTGCGATCGCACTTACTTTTTTATAATCCTTTGCACCCAGATTTCGTGCAAGAAGTGCATTGACACCGACACCGGTTCCCGTTCCCACTGCGATCATGAGATTCTGGATCGGGAATGCCATAGAAACTGCGGTCAGTGCATTCTCACTGATCTTTGCAACAAATACACTGTCTACGATGTTATACAATGCCTGCACCAGCATCGATGCCATGATCGGAAGTGACATCGTAATGATCAGTTTTGTCACGGGCATAACGCCCATTTTGTTCTCCTGTTTTACTTCATTTTCCATTTTATCACCTGTATCTTTCCTAAATTCACGCGTATTTTTAAGTATAACATAGAAATATTGATACAGCAATCATCACGGATAACGTGTCGCAGTATCGCAGTGTTAC
>CAZWLV010000075.1:3721-6946 GCA_964634715.1 uncultured Lachnoclostridium sp.
CTAATCAGCAAGTGATTAGCTGCTGTGTGTACAGTAACTGTTACATTTCTTATATAATGCAAAAAAATACTCTTCTCCATAAAACGGTAGTTTGATTCACCGTTTATCCGGAAAAGAGTATTCCATCATCACTAAAATTTCAATTATTTTGCAGTTTCTTTTAATGCTGCTGCCACACTTGCGATTCCCTGTAATTCTGCCGGAAGAAGGATCGTCGTTGCCTGACCGTCTGCTACCTTTTCAAATGCTTCCAGACTCTTTAACTTCAAAACTGCTTCATCCGCACCGGCTTCACGGAGCATTCTGATACCGTCAGCATTGGCCTGCTGGATCGACAGAATCGCTTTTGCTTCACCTTCTGCCTCACGGATCATCTTTTCTTTGGCTGCTTCCGCTCTTAAGATTGCAGATTCTTTATCTGCTTCTGCACGGAGGATCGCAGATTCTTTTTCACCTTCTGCTTCTAAAATCTTTGCTCTCTTATCACCTTCCGCACGGGTAACAGCCTCTCGTCTTTCACGTTCCGCTTTCATCTGTTTTTCCATAGCATTCTGGATCTCTGCAGGAGGAACGATGTTTTTCAGTTCCACACGGGTAACTTTGATTCCCCATGGATCTGTAGCAAGATCCAGTGCTGCACGCATCTGTGTATTGATCGTCTCACGGCTGGTCAGCGTCTGATCCAGTTCCAGATCACCGATGATATTACGGAGTGTCGTTGCTGTCAGATTTTCAATAGCAAGCATCGGTTTTTCTACACCATAAACGAATAATTTCGGATCTGTGATCTGATAAAAAACAACGCTGTCAATACTCATCGTTACATTATCCTTGGTGATCACCGGCTGCGGTGGGAAATCTGCAACCTGTTCTTTTAAATTTACCTTTTTTGCAACACGGTCAATGATCGGAAGTTTGATATGAAAACCAACATTCCACGTTGCCTGATATGCACCCAGACGTTCGATCACATAAGCTTTTGCCTGCGGTACAATGGTAATACAAGGAACAAATACCATAAGTAATAAAACCAATAAGATTAAAAATAAAATGATCATACCCTTCCTCCTTCATGTGCTGTTTCATCAGCTTCTACGATCAGTTTCACACCTTTAATGGAAACTATTTTTACGATTCGGTCTTTTTCGAAGCTTTCCGATGAATGACTGCTTCTTGCTGTCCACTCCATTCCGTCAACCATTACTTTTCCGGATTCCTGAAGATTATGAATGGCTGATGTAACAATGGCACGTTTCCCGATCAGACTGTCTGCATTCGTCTTTGCACGGTTCTGGTTAAAATATTTTACAGCGATCGGTCGTGTAAAATACAGTAACAACAGGGAAATGAGCAGAAATACGGCAATCTGTACATAAGCGTTTCCACCCAAAATTTCCACGATCAATGCAGTGACTGCTCCGCCTGAAAACCAGATCGTTGTCAATCCCAGCGTCATCGCTTCGATCACAAGTGTAATGAGCAAAACCATGAGCCAGAAAATCATCATTTCGTCCATTTTATCACCGTCCTTTCAAGAGCCGGATCTCTTTTGTTTTGCTGCCTACATTTTAATATATTCTATAAAATTCAGCAATAAGATTACAATATTATTTCTATTCTAATCCAACTCCACGGGCAAACATATCATAACAATCATCACAAACAAAATAGCAGTCATCATCAATATAATAAATTTCACAGACTTTTTGTTTTTCACACTGGCTGCATGTCAGATCCCATACCGTATTAAAATAGATATCTGCATCAGGAAGTTCCATATTAAGTATCTCATCAGTTGTAAACACCTGACCATCATAAAGCTGCTGTTCACTAAATGTCTCAAATCCGTCTTCATCAACTTCACGGACTGATTCATAAGCCTGCCAGCCTAACAGATCATAACCTTCACATTTGGCATCAATAGAAACAACATCCCATTCATCCATCAACTGTGCAATGGTCATCCCTGCTTCTCCCATCCAGCCTTCTGAACCGGTTTCTTCCAATTCATTTTCTCCGGCATCATTTACTCTTGTCACTTCCAATACCGCCTCATCAAATCCATAAGACTGCACGAAATAATAATGTGAATGATCAAGATCATCTACAACATCTGAAATTTCATCGATGACATCCTCTGCTGCAACTTCATCATCGTTCACATCTTTCGAATCAGAACATCCTGTCATTCCGATCATCATCATTGCTGCTGCAAGCAGTAAAAGGTATCTTTTTTTCTTCATTACCAATCGTCCCCTTTAAACTTTTTATGTAATAGTAACATAAACCTTTCCTTCTGGCTACTATCATTCACTCTCCAAAAAACATTTCGAAAGATCTCCGTTACTATTTTTCTATCTCTTCTAAGATGTCATATAATTCCTGAATTTCTTCTTTGGACAATGCCTGTTTTTTGGTAAATGCACTGACCATCATTCCCAGACTTCCATGGTAAACTCTGTCCAGAAAATGTTCTGCTTCCTGCAATGCCGCACATTCTCTTGTGATCTCTGGATAAAAAGTCTTCACACTTCCGGAATGTTCTGCACGCACTGCACCTTTCTCTTCCAGCCGGTGCAGCAATGTCAATGTCGTACTTCGGCTCCATCCTTTTCGTTCCTTTAACCATTCAATGATCTCTCTGCCTGTACGCGGTGCTCCTTCCCACAGACACTCCATTACATTCCATTCTGCTTCTGTCAGATTAATTTTTGCCTGCTCCATACTGACTCCCTTCTACTTCCAATCCGCAAACACCTGATATTCCAAGTTCCTACCGGATGCCATCCACTGATCCCCCAGTTCCCATCCCTGCTCTCTTTCCATTATCTCTTCGGTCTCCCCTTGAACATAGTACCATTCTATGTCCTGCTTTTCATCAGACCATTGAGAATATAACTCCTCTTCTGTTTTCATAAACAGTTCACCTGCCGGATCAAAAACTCCTTTTTGATAACTCGTATCTGCAAAACCGCCGGATGCCATACGATAAAGAGAACGGCCATCATTTCCGATCACGTAACGGTTTCGTTCCCAGCCTTCCAACGCCAAAAACGGAATTCCGTATTCCAACGACGCATCCAGCGTATAAACAGCAAATACATAACCATCTTCCAGATTCCAGAATTCATTGTCGATCCACCCGAGCAGCAATTCCTGTATTCCGTCTGCATTCAGATCATAAAAAGCATAGCCAATCTTTGATAAAAGCTCTTTTTTTCCGTC
>CAZWLV010000076.1:0-6527 GCA_964634715.1 uncultured Lachnoclostridium sp.
CAGTATCCGTTACCTCGATCACCAATGGATTTGCCTGCTGATACCCGTTCATTTTTTCTGTTTCTACGATACGGTACGTACCGATCGGAAGACCTTCTGCGTAAAATCCCTGTTTTTCCGATGAGATCCACGAATACATCACTTTTCCGTCACTGTTTCTCAGTTCTAATTTTGCCCCGCTCAACAGCTTTTTGGTCTTCTGATCTCCTTTCCGGATTTCTACTTTCGTGACATCATCTTTCATTTCGATAACATTCTCATCCAGTACGTTCCATTCTTCTTTTTCATGCACCAGAATCTGTACCGTATCAAGATACGTTCCATCTTCTCTTTTTGACTGCACCAGTTTAAATTCGATGTCTTCTGCGGTCACATACCCTGATGCAGGTTTTGTTTCTTTCAAAATGTAAATAATTTCTTCCTGCTCATTAGAAAGCTTCAGCCCTTCTAACTTTTTCACGGTACCATCTGTTTTCCATTCCAAAATCTCTGTATCGCTGTTCTTTTCTATAATAGAAAGTTCTGCCCCTGAAATATCATCTCCCGTATGCAGATCAGTCTTTCGGATCAGCACTTCTGTCTTTTTATTTTCTGCTTCAAAATGAAATTCCAGAACTTCATTTCCATATTCGCCTGTATAAGAAGCATCTGCTTCAAAAATTTCCGAACTTTCCAAATATCCTTCTGCCGCCTGAATTTCTTTGACATAATATTTCGCACATGGAAGTTCTGAAAAGAATGTGACATTTCCATCAAAATCACTTTCTGCTGTTTCGATCAGTGTATCTGCCGGAAGCAGTACGGTTTCTTTTTCCGTTACTGTTCCTTCTTCATCGATTTCATACCCAAAAATATCTTCTGCCGCATATAACCCAAAAAGAATCCCTTCTAATGGTTCTTTTTCTCCTTCAGCATCCTTTTCGTATTTTTCCAACGTAATCTTTACCTTTTGCCGCTCATTGACATAATAAATATCTGACAATTTCATGACTTTTTCATCATCAACAGGATGAACGACCGCAACCGTTTCATCGATATAGACCAGCTCTGCCTCACGGATTTCCTGATTTAAAATGAAATCGCCCTTTGTTCCTGCGGACAATTCTTTCACATAATAGGTTCCCAAAGGCAGTCCCTGAAGCTCCGCTTTTCCGTTTCGATCTGTCGTGATCTGTTCCAAGAGCACGTTTTTCTTTAATTCCACCATTTGCCCCTGTGCATTTTCCCAAAGAGCAATTTCACCGCTTCCGTCAGGAGAGAGAATATCTTCTTTTGCATAAACACCAAACGTTACATTTTCTACACGACCTAACAGATATTCAAAGGTTGTTTTCACAAATTGAACCATCTGTCCAATCACTGATTGTTTCACATCTGTCAAAAATTCTCCTTCTTTTGCGATCACCAGCGTTCCCGTAACTCTCTGATTTTCGAATTTTTGATCATTTCTGTTCGATAAGATCACTGTTTCCCCATTTTTTTCAGGATCATTCGAGATTTCAAAATCATATGTTTTTTTATCCTGTTCTGAGTCTGTCACTTCCGGATCCTTCCAGTCACCAAAATAACCTTCCGGAGCTTTTGTCTCGATCACACGGAATTTTCCCTGATTATCTGTGGAATAATAAAGCCATACCGGTGATTCATAGATTCCTTTTTCCTTTTCTTTTAATACCACACCACGTTCTGCACCATCAACAGAATCTGCCGTTCCCCGATACGGCACATAGTTTCCGGCTGCTTTGCTCCAGCTGTAAACAGAAAATTCTGCACCGCCAAGAGGCTGGTCTGATCGTGCATCTACCTTTTCGATCCGCACGTTTACCTTCATCGGTTCATTATAGATTTCTTTAAAAACTACACCTTCTTTTTCTGTCTGTTTTTCGTCAATCTTCTGATAATATGCCGGCTCACTTTCCTCTACCTGATATTCAACGGTCTGTCCGTCATTATCGTATCTGATCAGCGGATAATTAACCACTTCCGATATCTGCCGTACCGTAAAAGCATAGTTCCAGTTTTTTGCTGCATCCGTAACTACATTGCCGATTTTTTCAAAAGCAGACGTTCCCGGCATCTTACGTTTTAATAAAATCTCTACATTTTCTGCCTGAGATCCGGCAACTGTCCATTTTTTCACACCTTCAAAAGAAACTGTTCCGTACTTTAATTCCGGTGTTTTTACGCCGATCGTTCTGTTTTCGCCATTATATTTTCCACCGGAAATCTTATAGCGAATGGTTCCGCCTGCTTTTGATGGATCTGCAAGGATCTGTGCGGCATCTGCTCCTTCTGCATCTGCATTTGTCGGATAAACGGTATCTGATAACAGATAGCGGTATTCATCTTTTAATTTCAAATTCACGTCACAGACATATGTTTTTCCGGCTTCTTCCGGAACATTCCATGTCAGCGTCGTCTTTTTTTCATCAAATGCTGCTGTTCCGTTGCCTTTTTCCAAAACCGGATCGCCGATCACTTCCCAATATCTGGTATCGATCAGATCCGTAACTACTTTTTCTGTTGCTTTAATCTCAAACTGATCCTGCTGAATGGCTGTCATCGTATCCACAAATACGTTCCAGTCGTTCGTCACTGTCGCAAAATATTCGGAACCACTTGCATATTTTTCCAAAACTTTCCCTGCTTCCGAATCTTTACTGTCTCCGATCAAAATCGTATAGATCTTTGTGTTGGCCATTTTTTTGATCTTATCTGCCAGCTGATCGATCTCTTCCGGATTTTTATCATATAAAATACCATCTGAAATAAAGATCACTTTCGTAGGAACATCTTTATGTACCTGATCTTTTTGCTTTTCCTTTAATTTACCAAGGATCTGTTCAAAAGAACGATAAAAATAAGTTCCCGGATAAGCCTCATATTTTACTGCATTTTTGACTGCCGCCATGTCTTCCGTAAACTCCGGAACTTCATTCCAAAGCCCATTATTCAGATCATTGGCTCCTGAAAAAGACCAGTACATTACCCTGTTCTTCAAACCCCCATCGAGCTGTTTTGCATTCTGTTTTTCCAGAACATCTAAAATATCTTTGATGCTGTTTTGTGCAATGGTCAGGCGATCTGTACAGCCGTTATAGATCCGGGGATCGATCTTTTTTCCGGATGCATCATAATGCTCTTTCCAGATCTCTTCCAGATTCCCCATATAAGATTCCGTACTGAAATATTTCCCTGAAGAAGTATAATATCCATGACCATAATCGATCAGACTGACTTTTTGACCGTTATATTTGTAATAATGCTGCGGATTCAGGCAAACAGAAGATGCAAATCCAAGATCATCTTTGTTTGTCCCATATACTTTCGTATAATCCACTACCATAGAAACCGTTCTGTCCAGAACAATGATATAGTCCGAAGGATTATCTGACCAGTCAGAAGTATCACTTTCTGTCAATGTCAAAAGAGCTGTTCCTTTTTCGATATCCACCCATTTGGCTGATTTTCCAAGGAAAACTTCCGGTTCATATGTTTTTCCTGCTGCTGTCTGATGTACCTTCCCAATCTTTTCTCCCAGTTTTGTGTTCTGGGCTGAAAGATCTCCTTTTTGATATTTTTTCGTTTCTTCCAGTTCCATCCGGATTGCTTCCGTTGGTGCATCTAACAAAAGATTCTGTTTTGTTTCCTCAGAAATCTTTTCTGCTTCCGTCGCTTTGGCACTCAAAAGAGTTCCAAAAAAGAGTACCGTACAAAGGATCAGTGCTAAAAAACGTTTCGAATTCCATATTAACTTTTCTTTCATCTTGCTCTCCATTTCTTTTTTCGTTACTGTTTCCGTTATTTTGATCTTAATCAACCTCAAAATTATCTTGAAAAACAGTATCTTTTTATCGCTGAGCAATTTTCCGGCATGAATTGCATCTTTCACTTTAACTGAATAATCGTGGCGAACTGCCACAAGACAGGAATGTAAATGACCAGAACGGTCACTTTCCGACAGTATAGGATACTTCTTTTCTTATGTCAACAAGATTTTTTGTCTTTTGTATCGTTTTTCACTATTTTTATAGTTTTATATGTCATTTTTTGGTTATTTTTAACAAAAAGGCTTGAGAATTATTGGCATTGATTTTTACACGATTCTGTGGAAAATTTCCAAAGTTAATTGTATAATATAGACAATATAGGAAAGAGAGGGGACTTATATGGCTCAAAGTAATATGTTAGCGATGATTCTGGCCGGCGGCCGTGGCTCACGCTTACATGATTTAACAAATAAGGTTGCAAAACCAGCCGTTTCTTATGGCGGCAAATATCGCATTATTGACTTTCCGCTTTCTAACTGTGCCAACAGCGGCATTGATGTTGTAGGTGTACTGACACAGTACGAATCTGTTCTTCTGAACAGCTATGTTTCACAAAGCGGCAGATGGGGGCTTGACGCACGCGACAGCGGTGTGTTTGTTCTTCCGCCTCGTGAAAAAGCGGATGCTGATCTTGACGTTTATCGCGGAACAGCAGATGCGATCTCTCAAAATATCGATTTTATAGATAATTATGATCCGGAATATATTCTGATCCTTTCCGGTGACCACATCTATAAAATGAACTATGATACCATGCTAAATTATCATAAAGAAATGAAGGCAGATGCAACGATCGCCGTTCTTCCGGTTCCAATGAAAGAAGCCAGCCGTTTCGGTATCATGAACACCAACGAAACCGGCCGCATCATTGAATTCGAAGAAAAGCCACCGGTACCAAAGAGCAATCTTGCTTCTA
Organism: uncultured Lachnoclostridium sp.; assembly: GCA_964634715.1. GTDB lineage: Bacteria > Bacillota > Clostridia > Lachnospirales > Lachnospiraceae > HGM12587. Next base: position 4,747 of record CAZWLV010000076.1, read on the forward strand.
TGGGTATTTATATTTTCAACTGGAAAACACTCCGTCAGATGCTGATCGATGATATGGTGAAAGAAGATTCTCATCATGATTTTGGAAAAGACATCATTCCTGCATTATTAAATAACGGCGGAAATCTTTACGCATGGAAATTCGAAGGCTACTGGAAAGATGTAGGAACCATCGATTCTCTCTGGGAAGCTAACATGGATCTTCTGGATACTGACTGCGAATTAAACATGAACGATCCTGCATGGAGGATCTATTCAGAAGACAGCTCCACACTTCCGCAGTATATTGGTGCCAATGCCAACATCAACCGCGGCTACATTACACAGGGCTGCATTGTAGACGGTGAAATTTCCAATTCCGTTTTATTTACCGGTGCAAAAGTCGGCACGAACGCAAAGATCATAGACAGCGTTCTTATGCCAAATGCCATCGTAGAAGACGGTGCCGTAGTCACACGTGCACTGGTAGCAGACGGCGTTGTGATCGGTAAAGGTGCTGTGGTAGGATCTGCCGACAGCGAAACCATCGAGCTTGTGGCAAAAGATGTAAAGGGGGTAGAGTAGAATGAGAGCATTTGGTATTATCTGTTCTTCAGGAAATCATATTCATGTTGAGGGAATGCAGGACTACCGCTCCATCGGTGCATTTTCGTTCTTAGGACGTTATCGTGCCATCGACTTCCCGATGTCCAACATGAGCAACAGTGATATCGAACACGTTGCAGTTTTATGCGGAAACAATCCTCGTTCTTTAGTAGAACACCTTGGTTCCGGCCGTCACTATAACATCAACTCCAAACGTGGAAAAGTACAGCTTCTTTTCACAGAAGGCGGTGCTGCAACCAGTTTTTATAACACAAATATGGCAGGCTTTGCACAGAATCTGGAAAGCATCCAGAAAGCTCCTGCTGATTATGTTGTCATCGCTCCGGGTTATATGATCTATACTCAGGATTATGATAAATTATTAGACCAGCATATCGATTCCGGTGCAGACATTACATTATTATATCATGCGATCGATACTGCACATGAAGACTGTTTAAACTGTGATACACTGACCTTAAACCGTCAGAGCGGTGTTACTGCTTTTACAAGAAACCGTGGAGCAGAATCCTCTGCAAATATTTTCATGGATACTTATGTAATGAAGAAATCCCTGTTCATCGAACTGATCTTAAAAGCCCGCAGCATTTCTTCTATGTACACACTGGCACAGATCGTCAACAGCTGCTGCGGTGAACTGGATATCCGTGGTGTTGAACATAAAGGATATTTTGCTTCCCTGACAGATTTCAAGAGCGTTTACAAAGCAAATATGTCTCTGATCGATTATCAGAATGCAAAATTATTATTCGACGAAAAATGGCCGGTATACACACGGACAAGCGATACCTGTCCAACCCAGTACTTTGATGAAGCTGAAGTAAAAAGCTCTGTTGTAGCCAACGGATGCCTGATTCAGGGAAATCTTGAAAACTGTGTCATCGGACGTGATGTTAAGATTGGAAAGAACTGCGTGATCAAAAACTGTGTCATTTCTTCTGATGTTGTCATTGCAGACGGAACACATCTGGAAAATCTGATCGTTGATAAACACGCAAGAGTCCTTCATACAAAAGAACTTGTGGCTTCACCGGAAGATCCGGGATATGTAAAACGTGGAGATAACATTTAATCTTCCCTGTGTTACATTAAACATTTTCATAAATAAGTTAGCTTAAAAAATCAGGCGAAATACTTTTGAATTGGTATTTCGCCTTTTTTATACTCTTTTTCAAA
>CAZWLV010000077.1:0-4910 GCA_964634715.1 uncultured Lachnoclostridium sp.
CTTTTTCAGATGATTCTTAGTAAAAGAATATTGACAAATATCGAATATCGATACTATAATCAAAATATAAAATATCGATATTCGATAAAAGGAGGGATGATCGTGCCAAGAGAAAAATTTGGAACACTTACAGAGGCAATGTTTTATATTTTATTGTGTTTGCAGAAAGAATGCTGCGGTACTGATATTATGCAGCAAGTGCAGGAACTGACGGATGGGAGAGTCCGTATCGGTCCGGGAACATTATACAATCTGCTGGATCAGTTTTTGAAAAATAAAATGATTCAGGAAACCAGTGTTCAAGGAAGAAAAAAGAATTACCGGATTACACCCTATGGAAAAGAATTATTAGATCAGGAATACGAAAGAATCAAGAAAGTTGCACAGGATTATGAAAGGAGCGGGATTTTATGATCACAAAAAAATTTGCGATGACTTTTCTGCCATATGATTATGAAGGGATTGAAAAAGAGCTTTCTGAAAAATCTTCTCAAGGATGGCAGCTGGTAAAAGCAGGAAATTATTATTGGACTTTTACACAGGGAGAATGTAATGAATTTCAGTACGATGTAACATATATTCCGAATGCCAGTGAATACCGTTCCGAAGATACGGATCATCAGATAACTTTGGATGAGTATTGTACAAACGCCGGATGGGAAAGAGTGTGCAATTATAAGAAAATACAGATTTATCGAAATCGGGATCCGCTGGCTGTTCCGATTGATACAGACGAAGCACAAAAGTTACAGATGATCCATAAAGCGATCAAAAGATGGATGCTGTTTCCAACGGAGATGTTTACCTTGTTTCTGGCAGGAGTCTTGGTAAGCGTATGCTGGACATCTTTTAAGAAAAATGATCCGATGACATTTGGACTGGTAAGAAGCTTAGCATTTTTTATCGTAACCATTGTGGCAGAAATGGGAAGGATTGGCAATTATTATCTATGGTATGTTCGATCAAAGAAAAGAATTGCAGTGAATGGAAAATGCTGTTCTGCGAAACATGCTGATAAGATAGAAACGATCGGCAGGGGTGCGTATTTTATATTTTTAGTGTGGGATGTTTGGCTTTTTGATATAAAAACGATAAAGGATTTTTCTAACATGCTGGTGATTTTTGGGGTTGTGATATTCTATCAGATCCATGCGGTATGGATCAGGAAACTTTGCAGATATATCGGATGTCCTGCAGCAGTGAATCGTATCGTTACAATCGTGTGTTCGTTCATATTAAGTGTTTTTTGCAGCGTCTGGATTTATATCATGTTGATTGCACGTGGATTTTTGCCGGCATTTTAGATAAAACTGGACAGGATACAATTCTGTATGATATGCTAAATATATCATTACTCGACAGATTATTTTACGAAAAGGAGGAACGGTATGAAGAAGAAAATTAACAGGTTATTGATTGTATCCTTATTGTGTACATCTATGTTATGTGGATGTTCTAAAACGGAGGAAGAAACGAGCAAAGAGTGTGTAGAAGCTTTTTTAGATGCATATCAGCAGCAGGATACTTCTTATGCAGAGTATTTGGAAAATGTAGAAGAAAATTCTACGGTAGAATTCAAAGATTTTCAGGCTGTTCTTGCTGAAAAATTAGAATACGAAATCGAATCGGTAGAAATAGAAGAAGACTATAATACCGTTCATGTGCGGATCTCTACGGTTGATTGTGGAAAGATTCTGAAAGAATTGCTGGAGAACGAAGATGGACAGCAGACAAAGGAAGAAATCTTAGAGGAGCTTACACAGAAACTTCAGGAAACATCAGCTCCAAGATGTGAATATGAAACATATCTCAGAGTAACGAAAGAAAATGAGGTAGAGATGTCCTTATCGTTATATAATGCATTATTAGGCGGTTATTACGACTGTATATCTGAACTCGAAACACAAAAAACACAGGATGCAGAAGCTGAGTTGAAATCACTTGCAGAAAGTCATGGCATTGTTTCAGCGTGGGAATATGCAGATTATGATGGTAATGGTACAAAAGAAGCATTTGCTGTTATTACAGAGGAGAACGGCAATATCGAAGAAAATGGGTGTGGAAGCATCGAAGAGGTTTTATTCATTTCCAGTGAAGGAAAAGTTGTTCTGATGGATGAAGACTTAATGTGGACGTTATATACACGTGATGAAAATAATATCCGGTATGTTGACGGAAAAGGATTCTTTTGGGCTGATATGGGAGCAGGTGGTTCCGGATGGCTTACACTTCTGTATTCTGTAAAAGATGATGTTCCTTATCAATTACAGCTTTCTGAAAATATACAAGGATTTTATGAGCAAGACGGGATTTTTTATACGACAGAGAATGAATTTCTTCCGGAAGGCGGACATTTATATCCGAATGTAGAATTGATTTATGATTCCGATGCACAGGAATTTGTAAAAGGAGAAAGAATCGAAATCGGCAACGAAGAATAAAATAATAAGATAGAACTACAAAAAAGGAACTCGCAGATCATAAAGACTGTGGGTTCCTTTTTTGAATTGTATAACATTTGGTGATAGAAAGTAAAAGTCAGGCTATACTTTTAACATTTGTGCGAGATAAATAAGCCATGCCAGCATATTGCCACCTCCCCGTATAAAATAAATTTCCTTCTCCCATGCAATATAGAATGTTGCAGTTAAAAACACTTATCATCATATTTACAGATGATGTGCTGTATGTTTATGATTTTTAAGTTATTATCATTATATACAAAAACAGGTTAAGATGTAGAAAAAATCGGATAATTTAACGAAATATATAGAGAAAAACTAAAGATTTTTGTTGAAAATATAGATAAAACAGCCATAACAGATACAGGATCTCATAAAAGAATGCCTGTAACTGTTATGGCTGCTTTTATAAAGTTCTAGAGTGTTCCGTAAGGTGCGACACCGATGATGTATTCTACCGTAATGGCAACGATCACGACCAGAAGTGATACGATAAATCCATGGATCATTGGTCTTGCACCGGAACGGCACAATGCTTTGAAATCCGTATTCAGTCCGATGGCAGCCAGTGCAGCAACCATAAGAAATTTGCTGATGCTTTTTAGTACAGAAGCGGCTGCAGCCGGAATCAGTCCAAGGCTTGTAAGTCCTGACATGGCAAGAAATCCTAAGATAAACCATGGGAAGATAGAACGGATGCTGACTTTTACGGAAGAAGAGTCTGTCTGTTCTTTTTTCTTCAGATGCAGGTTGATCGCAGCAAATACAAGGACAGCCGGAATGATGGATAAAGTACGGGTTAATTTTACCATTGTTGCAAAGTCACCGGCTGCTTCACTGAAGGCATATCCGGTAGCAACGACGCTGGAAGTATCGTTGACCGCAGTTCCTGCCCATAAGCCAAAGGCTGCGTCAGATAATCCAAGCCAGCGGCCAAGGATCGGAAAAACAACGATCATGATGGTGTCAAAAAGGAACGTAGCAGACAGACCGTAGGCAATGTCCATATCATCTGCTTCGATGACCGGAGCAATGGCAGCGATGGCAGATCCTCCGCAGATACCGGTTCCGGCATTGATCAGACTGCTTGTTTTCCAGTTCAGTCCCAGTGCTTTGCCGATCAGTGCACCAAGTCCGAAACAGGTAGCCAGAGTGAAGACCATGACGGTCAGGGAAAATTTACCGACGGTCAGTACCGTACGGATGTTTAAGCTGGCACCTAAAAGGATGATGGCAAATTTTAAGATTTTTTTAGAGGTAAATTTGATTCCCGGTGCAGTGACCGTTGTCGGCTTATAAAAAGCATTGATGATCATGCCGATAAATAATGCGATGACAGATGCACCGATAAAATGCAGTCCGGCAGATTCTTCCAGTCCTTCTAAAAATTTAGCGGCAGCAGCAATGATCAGAGCCAGTGCTGTGCCGGGGATCAGTTGTTTTAGTTTTTTCATAGAATAGCTCCTTTTATCTAGTGTGATTTTCCTGTTTATTTTAGTATGATATTATGATAAGATAAAGGCATATTAAGGAATGAATCCATTCTGTTTTGTTATTAAAGGAAAAATTATGGAACAAAAATTGGAGACGTTTTTAATGCTTTGCCGCACGATGCATTACGGAAAAGCAGCAGAAAAACTGCATTTGTCGCAGCCGGCAGTCAGTAAGCACATTCAGGCATTGGAGGCACAATATGGGGTGCCATTATTTGAGTATCATGGACGGCGGCTGGAGAAAACACCGCAGGGAGAGCTGTTAGAACAATATGCGTCTTCCGTGCGTTATAATGAAGAAAATCTGATAAAAAAGTTTCGCGAAGAACAAAAGACCTTGCTCCGGATCGGGGCAACCAAGTCCATCGGTGATTATATCCTTCTTCCGGAGATCCAGAGATTTTTGAAAATTCCGGGAAACAGATTACAGTTTCAGGTAGATAATACAGCCAATCTTTTAGAATTGCTCGAAGCCGGAGAACTGGATTTTGTAGTTTTGGAAGGATTGTTCGATAAACAGAGATATGACTGGTTTTTGCTGCGTCAGGAGCCTTACATCGGGATCTGTGGAGCAGACCATCCGTTTGCAGGTCGGGAAGTTTCAATAGAAGAATTATTTTCAGAGCGTTTGATCTTACGGGAGCAGGGATCCGGTACGAGAAAGATTTTAGAAGGAGAGCTGATAAAGCAGGGATATCATATCGGGGCTTTTAAAGATTCTATCTGTATCAGTTCTTTTAAAGTGATCAAAGAACTGGTTCGGGAACACTGTGGGATCAGCTTTTTATATGAAGCTGTTGTAAAGGATGATGAAAGATTTGGACATTTTTCCTGCCCGCCTCTGACGGGGAAGCACGAGTTAAATGTCGTTTTTTTGAAAAATACGGAAGCCGGAAAGTCTGCACATTTATTTCTTAAAGGTTTCTAAAGAAAAGTTTAAAGTTTGTGGATTCGG
>CAZWLV010000077.1:5010-6507 GCA_964634715.1 uncultured Lachnoclostridium sp.
GATAAAAAAGAATGAAACAAAGAGCAAAAGGGGATCTTTGTTTGAAAAATAATGTAAGTAAGGGGAGAATACGAATGATAGGTTTTTATGATTATACGGTAATAGTTACATATCTTAGTTTGATATCATCAATCTTGGGAATGTTTTGTGCGATTGAAGGAAAAATGTCGCTGGCAGTTTTTTGTCTGGCATTTTCCGGTCTGTGTGATATGTTTGACGGCAAGATCGCAAGAACAAAGAAAAATAGAACAGAAGAGGAAAAATCCTTTGGGATCCAGATCGATTCCCTTTGTGATATCGTGTGCTTTGGGATTTTTCCGATCATTTTAGCATATCAGCTGGGAATGTGTAAGCCATATAGCATCGCAATTCTGGCATTTTATGGTGTTGCCGGCGTGATCCGTCTGGCATATTTTAACGTAATGGAAGAAAAACGTCAGAGTGAGACTACGGAAAATAGAAAATATTATCAGGGACTTCCGATCACTTCCATGGCAGTTGCAATGCCGCTGCTCTTTACGGTATCTGCATTTTTCCCGCAATTCCATTACTTTTTGATCTGTCTGCACATTATGATGTTTGTGGTAGGATTTTTATTTATTTTAAATTTCCGATTCAGAAAACCGACCAATCAGGAACTGGTAGTTTTGGTATCAGTGGTAGGACTTGCAGTATTTTTTATCCTTTTTTATAAAAAAGGCTGGTGGAGTCACCGCAGTTTATTAAAACAGCTGAGAGGAGCTTTGGCATGACGGCATATACTTCTGACCGGAAGGGTAATATCATAAAAAATGAGTCAATGCAGGATCGTTTTTTAGAAAAAATGTATGGATCGGCCGCAGGCAGGATCTTATTAAAACCATTGGTCAATCCGGTAATTTCCAAAATCGGCGGATATTTACTGGATTCTAAGATTTCTGCATTTGCCATAGAACCTTTTATCAAAAGTCACGGAATCCGTCGTGAGGATTATGAAAAGAAAACGTATCATTCCTATAATGATTTTTTTACGAGAAAGCTGCGGCAGGGTGCAAGAACCATCGATGAAACGCCGGAGCATCTGATCAGTCCGTGCGACAGCAGGCTGAGTGTTTATCCGATCAGTGAAAATAATGTAGTTTCTATCAAACACACCCGTTATACGGTGTCAGAACTTTTGAAAAATGAAACACTTGCAAAACGGTACGAAGGAGGCTTTTTGTGGGTGTTTCGTCTTTGTGTAGATGATTATCACCGCTATATTTATGTCGATGACGGGGCAGAATCTGCAAGGCATACGATTCCCGGTGTGCTGCATACGGTAAATCCTGTGGCAAATGATGTTTATCCGATCTATAAAGAAAATACAAGGGAATATTCCCTGCTGAAATCAGCACATTTTGGGACTGTGCTTATGATGGAAGTAGGAGCTTTGATGGTAGGTAAAATAGAAAACCGGCCGGAGATCGGAAGCGTTAAAAGAGGACAGGAAAAAGGGAATTTTGCATTTGGCGGTTC
>CAZWLV010000078.1:0-6493 GCA_964634715.1 uncultured Lachnoclostridium sp.
TTTCTGATGCACTGGCACTGTTGCCATTCATCAGCACACACATCGGCACTTCCACACAAGATGCATCAGAGCTTCTTTCTTCTCTCGGTCCTTCCTTATATTCCGTAAAAACGATCGGTCCTTCCGGAAGCAGTTCATCGGCAATACTGCACACTGCATCAACACTTCCGCCGCCATTGTTGCGAAGGTCGATCACAAGTGCTTTCATTCCCTGATCCTGAAGATCTTCCAGTGCTTCATGGAACTGACCGGAAGTTACCGTATCAAATTCCGTGATCTGAATATATCCGACAGAATCTTCCAGCATTTCATGTTCTACCGTCGGAACTTCGATGCTCTGACGTTTCATGGTAAAGGCAAGTTCTTCTTCATCACGAAGCATGGAAATCGTAACTTCCGTACCTTCTTCACCCTTGATCTTCGTAACGATGGCATTGAGATCCTGACCGGTAATATCTTCTCCCTCTACTTTGTAAAGGACATCTTCCGGTAAAATCCCTGCCTCATAAGCCGGACAGCCTTCGTATACTCTCGATACTCTGATCTCGCCGGTTACGATGTTCTGTGAAAAGACGGCACCGATCCCACAGTAATTGCCCGTACTGGAATCCAGCATGCTCTGTGTCTCTGTTTCGTTATAATATGCTGCATAAGGATCTCCTAAACTTGCTACGAGTCCATAATACAGATAATCTTCCATCTCTTCGTCATCGATGTCATCTAAATAATAACTGCGGATGTATGCTTCCAAAAAGCCCAGCTTTGACCGGACTTCATTTTTTTGTGTAACCAGCGAAGAAGTCGTCTGATCAGCTTTTATGCCATCAATCTTTGAAAAGACTTTTCCTGCCAAAACCGCAAGACCGATCCCCGTGATCAGCACACATAAAATTACCGCTGTCAAAAATCCTTTCCAAAAACCGCTTTTTTTCTTTTTTTCTTTCACGGTTACTTCTTCTTTGCTTTCTACTTCTTTGATCTCTTCTTCCATGATGTCTTCCTTTTCTGCACTTTTAAATATATCCTAAAGGATCTACATAGCTTCCGTTTTTGATCACTCCGAAATGCAGATGATTTCCTGAAGAATATCCTGTAGAACCTACTTTAGCGATCACCTGTCCCTGTGTTACGGTCTCTCCGACAGACACCAAAAGGGATGATGCATGCATATAAACTGTCGATACTCCGTTTCCATGAGCGATCACGACATAATTACCTGCTGAAGCACTGTATTTTGAAGTCGTAACGACACCTGATGCAGCTGCCAGAATATCGGATCCGTAAGGTGCTGCCAGATCCACGCCTTTATGATTCGTAGATGCACCCGGTACCGGCTGCTGTCTTGGACCAAAGTAACTGCTGATCCTTGTATAAGACGGACATGGCCAGATAAATCCGGTCATTTCGCCATCATACACATCCGGCTGTGCCGCTTTTGCGATCTGTTCTTCAATCTCGTCTAACAGTTTTTCCTGTTCTTCCAACTGTTTTTCGTAATCTTCCTGCTCTTCTGAAGCATCACCGATCTGTGCTGTTTTACTGCTCAGTTCTCCTTTTTTCGCATTGATGCTGCTGTTTACCTTTTTCTTCTGAGCTTCCAGTTCCTGACGCATCATACCAAGTTCTTCCAGTTCTGCATTCAGAATCTCTTCCTGTAACGCAATGTTCTCTTTTGTTTCCGTCAGCTCCTGCATTTTGTCACGGTCACAGCTTGAGATCGCCAAGACATTTCCGGCACGATTGATCAGTTCTGCGATACTTCCGGATTCAAGCAGCATTTCCAGCCACGTTTTTCCGGAATTCTCATAAAAATATTGTATGCGCTTCTTCATCGAATCATACTGTTCTTCACAGGCCGTTTTTGCCTCTTCCAACTTTACCTTTGTCTGTTCGATGTCCGCTTCTTTTGCCGCTATTTTCTGTTCAAATTCTGTAATTTCAACAGTCAGATCATTGATCTGTCCATCCAGCTTGTTAATGTAGCTTTGGATGCTGGTCTTTTCTGATTTCAGATCTTCCAGCTCTTTTTGAACATCACTGATGCTGTCTTTCAGATCATTGATCTCGTCAATGGTTTCCTGCCGTTTATTTTCAAGATCTGCAAGTGTACCGCTGCTCTCCGTCGCCTGCACGCCTGTCATGGACAGACTGACGATCAGGAGCAGACTGCACAGCCTCGCAAAGTGTCTGCTGTATTTTCCAAATAACTGCATGTAGCACTTCCCCTGTTTTAAACTTTTAAATGTTTTCTGGTCGTGAAGAAACTTCCGAAAAAGCCGATGCCCACGCTTAAGCACAGTGCCACCGGAATCAGTGTATGGAACAGTTCTCCTACCGGTAAAAACTGCAGTACACCTGTCAGAAGGTTAAATTCTCCCGTTACATAATTGATCAGTTTTCCATAACCCCAGAATAAAACTGCCAGCGGAAGAACCGCTCCGACCAGACCGATCACGATTCCTTCGATCAAAAACGGCGTTCTTGTAAATGCATTGGTCGCTCCGATCAGTTTCATGATCCCGATCTCTTCCCGTCTGGAATTGATCCCAATAGTAATGGTATTGCTGATCAGGAAGACAGATACAGCCAGCAGCAGTCCGATCACTGCTACGGAAGCATATCCTACCAGAACATTAAAATCAGAAAGCATATTGGCAATGTCTTCTGAATGATTGATCCTGTCAACACCTTTTACGGATTCGATATAAGTTACCAGCTCATCCTGTGCTTCGACATTGGTAACATATACTTCATAATGTGCAGAATTTGCCAGCGGGTTATCATCTGCAAATCCTTCTGCAAGTTCCGGATTTTCTGCAAAATAAATCTCTTTATATTCGTTCCATGCATCTTCTGCGGAAACATAAACGATCTTTGAAACTTCTTTTCTGGTCGAGATCTTTTCTCCGATCTCCTGAATTTCCATGTCTGAAATTCCTTCTTCGAAAAATACCGTAACGGCAACTCCGCTTTCTGCAACCTTCACGACATGATCCACATTTTCTACCAGACAGAAAAAGATCCCGAACATGAAAACACAGGCTGCCATGGTTGCCATTGATGCAAGCGAATACAGCTTATGTCTCCAGATATTTTTAAAGCCCTGCTGAATGCAATATCCTAAAGAACTAATTCTCATGATCGTACCCAGCATTACGCTCGTCACTGATAATGACGCCTTTTTTCATTGCGATAACTCTTTTTTTCATCAGATTTACGATCTCCCTGTCGTGAGTAACGACTACGACTGTCGTACCGTTTTCGTTAATTTCCTTCAAAAGATTCATGATCTCTCTGGAATTGGTCGGATCCAGATTTCCCGTAGGCTCATCTGCCAGAATGATCGACGGCTTATTGACCAGTGCTCTTGCAAGTGCCACTCTCTGCTGTTCTCCGCCGGAAAGCTGTTTTGGAAATGAACGATACTTTTCTGCCAGTCCCACCATCGAAAGGATCCTCGGCACTTCTTTATGTATCCTGTTTGACGGTGTCGCTACAACTCTCTGTGCGAATGCAACATTTTCATAGACATTTCTGTCCTTCAAAAGCCGGAACTCCTGAAATACACAGCCGATCTTACGGCGGTAAAACGGAACCTGACGTCTTTTCATCGTATTTAATACCGTTCCGTCTACTTCGATCGTTCCTTCTGTCGGTTCGACCTCTTTTAACAACAGCTTGATCAAGGTTGATTTTCCTGATCCGCTGTCTCCTACGATGAATACAAATTCTCCATCGTCAATTTCCATCGTCACGTTTTTCAGTGCTTCTACACCATTGGTGTAATTTTTACTGACGTTTTCCAAACGTATCATAAAACTCCTCCTGAAACAGTTTTGAAAAAGATTTCTGTACTTTTTCGCTGTCCTCACAAATCGCAAATGTGAAGGCAGCCGCAGCTGCCTTCACAACCTGTTTTCTTAATAGTCAATTGATTCCATATATTTCATGTATTTTACTACCATCAGTGCGATCTTAAACGTAATGGCATCTTCAAATACACGCAGATCCAGACCGGTGCTCTTCTGAAGCTTGTCCAGACGATATACCAGTGTATTTCTGTGGATATACAGCTGTCTGGATGTTTCTGAAACATTCAGACTGTTTTCGAAAAATTTGTTGATCGTTGCCAAAGTCTCTTCATCAAAATCATCCGGAGACTTATTATCAAAGATTTCCCTGATAAACATTTTGCACAGCGGGATCGGCAGCTGGTAGATCAGTCGTCCGATTCCTAATGTGTTATAAGCGATCACATCCCGTTCTTCAAAGAAGATCCTTCCTACATCAAGAGACATCTTTGCTTCTTTGTAGGATCTGGAAACATCTTTTAATTCTCCTACGATCGTTCCGTATGCTACATGGATCCCCTTCATGCCTTCTGCAGTCAGTGTATCTCTGATCGTCTTTGCAAGTTTCGCAATCTCAACATACGTGTCGCTTAAAAGCAGCTCTTTGACAATGATCACATTCTTTTCATCAACTGCTGTAATAAAATCCCTGTTCTTTCCGCCAAACATGGAGCGGACACTTTCCATCACCGTATTTTCTTTTTCCTGAACAGTTTCTACGATAAATACAACACGCTTTACATCTGTCGGAATGTGCAGTTTCTTTGCACGATTATAAATATCTACCAGCAAAAGGTTGTCTAACAGCAGGTTCTTCACAAAGTTATCTTTGTCAAAACGCTCCTTATATGCTACCAGCAGATTCTGGATCTGAAAAGCGGCAATTTTTCCCACCATGTAAACATCATCACTTCCGCCGTTGGCTACCAGAATATATTCCAGCTGGTTTTCATCAAATACCTTAAAGAACTGATAACCGCGGATCACCTGACTGTCTGCCGGGGAATCAATAAATGGTTCCACAACACTGGTAAAATCTTCCTGTTCTTTAAACGTCGATGCTAATACTTTTCCTTCTGCATCAAGCACACACAGATCAACTCTGGCGATTCCTTTTAAACCTTCGATGGTGCTCTGCAGGATCTGATTTGAAATCATTCTTATCTCTCCCCTTCTTTTTCTTTTCTCTTTTTGTACAAATTATGCCTCTTATTTTTATGCAAAATACTAATAAAATAATTTTACGTCTCGTAAGCTATTATATATATTAATGCAGAAAAGCGAAAAAAGGAAGTGTTTTTTTGAATTTTTTTGTGCATAATTTTTTGTTTCTTTCATATGCTTTACAAAATAACTTCCGGAGGAAATTATTTTGAGCTCAAAAACAAAGATTTTCGTGATCCACAGCAGGGAACTGGTCTATACAGGCATCTTTCTTCTGCTGGGGATCGTCCTTCTCATTCTGCTGATCTCGATGTTCACTCCCGATGACTCCGCAAAAGATCCTGCTCCAAAAACAACACAAGAGGTGCAGTCATCTGCACCTCTTGCCCTGAGTCCGGATTCTGTACCGGATCCTTTTTTCATTTAAAATTCAAATACAGCCGTTCCATATGGCGGAAGCGGATAAGAGATGGAATACGGCTGTCCGTCACATTCACCTTTGACTGCTTTATAAACCGTTTCTCTCTGTTCCACGATGTCATGACCGCCGAAACGTTCTTCGTGACTGTTTAAAATTAATTTGTACTGCTTTTTACGCGGCACGCCTACACGGTAATCCGGCCGTTCTACCGGAGTAAAATTCATTACAAAAAGCAGACTCTTTTTCTTTGCTTCGTCATAACGCACAAAGCTGAAGATGCTTCTGTCCGCATCATCTGCATTGATCCACTGGAAGCCTTCATAACTGCGATCCAGTTCATACAGACTCGGATGTTTTTTATAGATATGAAGCAGTGCTTTTACCCAATCCTGCATCTGACGATGCTTTTCTTCATTTAACAGATACCAGTCAAGTTCTCTTGCTTCACTCCATTCCTGATACTGTGCAAATTCCTGTCCCATAAAGAGGAGCTTTTTGCCCGGATGTCCCATCATAAATGCATATCCGGCTTTTAAATTTGCAAATTTATCTTCCGGATATCCCGGCATTTTATTGATCATGGAGCATTTCAAATGCACAACTTCATCATGTGAGAGTACAAGGATATAATTCTCACTGGTCATATAGCTGACTGCGAATGTCATCTTATTATGATTATGTTTTCTAAAATACGGATCCAGCTTCATATATTCCAGAAAATCGTGCATCCAGCCCATATTCCATTTATAGGAAAATCCAAGCCCGTCATCTTCCGGACGTTCTGTCACTTTCGGCCATGCCGTAGATTCTTCTGCGATCATGATCGCTCCCGGATTTCTTCCTAACAGACAGGAATTCAAATGTTTAAAGAATTCAATGGCTTCCAGATTGTTGTTGCCGCCGTATTGGTTTGCAACCCACTGACCGTCAGATTTTCCATAATCCAGATACAGCATCGATGCAACGGCATCTACACGAAGACCATCGATATGATATTCTTCCACCCAGTACAATGCATTGGCAATGAGGAAGTTTTTGATCTCATTCATTTCATAGT
>CAZWLV010000079.1:0-1624 GCA_964634715.1 uncultured Lachnoclostridium sp.
AAGATGTTTCATGGCAGCCTCCAAGATAGCGTTGTTTATCTATATGAAAAAGAAGAAAAAAATATGCGGATGTCTGTTTGCTTTTACTGACTTGCATTCGCAGGCTTATTTTAAGTTTTGCTTCGCAAAAGAAGCATGCTTACACCTGAATCATGCTTTTACGCAGCAAATCAGCAAGTAAGTGATTAGCTGCTGTGTGTACAGTAACGATTTTTTTGCAATTTTTTTTATAAGTTTTCAAAAAAAGAATTGCAAAATCCATAGAATTATGTTATAAATATCTAGTCGGTTTAACGACACAAAATGGATGGATTCCCGAGCGGCCAAAGGGGGCAGACTGTAAATCTGTTGTCGACGACTTCGAAGGTTCGAATCCTTCTCCATCCACTGCACGAAAGTGCAGACTCCATATGGATGCCGGCGTGGCGGAACTGGCAGACGCACAGGACTTAAAATCCTGCGGGACTTACCTCCCGTACCGGTTCGATTCCGGTCGCCGGCATTGATAAGTAAGAGATATTGAGTTTTCAATATCTCTTTTTTCGTGTGTTCCCCTTTTCATATCTTTGGAATCATGGTATTCTAATAACGGATTTTAGGAGAAAAATTATGAATTATATCGTTTTGGACTTGGAATGGAATCAGTCGGCAAAAGGAAAAAAATTTGAAAAAAAAGAGCTTCCGTTCGAGATCATTCAGATCGGTGCAGTCAAACTGGATGAAGAAGGGAAGATCATAGATGTTTTTAACCGTGTGATCTGTCCGACAGTATATAAAAAGCTTCATTCTGCCGTGAAAGAAGTAGTGGCATTGACGGAAGAAGATCTGAAAAACGGAGAACGGTTTTCGACGGCATTTCAGCAGCTGATGCAGTTTTGCGGTGATGAATATATCTTTTGTACGTGGGGAGCTCAGGATCTTTGGCAGCTTCAGCAGAATATGAGATATTATGGGATTGAAAACGCATTTCCGAAAGTCATGAAATATTATGATGCACAGAAGCTGTTTTCTATCGTTTTTGAAGATGGAAAACTTCGCAGAACGGTAGAATATGCCGTAGATGTCTTTTCTATGGAAAAAAACCTGCCGTTTCACAGTGCGGTGAATGATGCACGTTACGTAGCAGAGCTTTTTAAGCGTCTGATGGAAAATAAAGAAGCGATGGAACGGATTTCCGTAGATTACTTTAAGCCGCCGCTGAATAAAAAAGAAGAAGTCTGTCTTAGATTTAAGAA
The DNA here is from genome assembly GCA_964634715.1 of uncultured Lachnoclostridium sp. Lineage (GTDB taxonomy): Bacteria > Bacillota > Clostridia > Lachnospirales > Lachnospiraceae > HGM12587. Next base: position 1,236 of record CAZWLV010000079.1, read on the forward strand.
TTATACTAAATATATTTACCGGGTATTTCCGTCAAAGGAAGATGCCATGAAAGATAAAGCTGTATGCATGATCAAATGTCCGATCTGCCGGACAACACTTCGAAAAAAGATCATGTGGTTTTCTGCAAATTCGAAAAAGCATTATTGTGTGGCAAGATGTCCGTTTCATGGATATATCCGTGGAAAGATCGTAATGAAGAAATATGGATCAGATGGTCTTTCAGTATTTCCGATCAAGATCGTGAAACCAATCTCAGAAGAAGATGTAGAAATGATCCGTCAGATGAAAACACAGGTAACAGAAAAACGCCGTTTAAAACGGATCAAACAGCATATGGAAGAATAAAAAATCCCGAAAGATACGAAAAAGTGTCTTTCGGGATTTCTTT
>CAZWLV010000079.1:1724-6439 GCA_964634715.1 uncultured Lachnoclostridium sp.
CGTCTGCGTTTTAACATCCGGCGTTTTCTGGAAATATTGACCGCCTTGCGGATCTTTGTACGGTTACGGTCATAAAATGTTTTACCCATGAAGAACAGGAATAAAAGCAGGATCAGCAGACCTAAAATGATCATCACGGTTTTGAGATTGATGGTGATAAATTTTGTGGTCTGTTCTTTGGAAGCAGGATCAGCAGATTCTGTTTCAGAAAAAAGGAATTCTTCTTCTGGACTTTTTTCCAGTGTGATCGAAGCCTGTCCTACGGTCTGTCCGGCATATTTGTAAGTAAGAAATGCGGTGTTTCCGTTTTCGTTTTCTTCAAAGGTGATAGACGGTACCGCATCAGAAAAGTCTGCGGTATTTGGCAGGATCAGGGTACTGTTCTGATCGATGGAGATTAAGGAAGCGGATTCTCCGGTATCTTCTGTGTCTATGGAAAAATCATAGGCATTTCCAACGATAAAGGTCTGTTCGTTTTCGGAAATGTTTAATTTCTGGAAATTATTGGCATAATCTAATAATGCAGCAGTGTCTGTGTAAAGCGGAACACCCCGTTCTCCGGTAGAACGGGAACGCATGGTCACGACGATCACATCCATTTCGTTTCGGGTACCGCAGGTCACCAGTGTGTTTAATGCATCGGTCGTATAACCTGTTTTTCCGGCAAAGATGGTATCGTCAAGGTATTTTGCGGTTTTATAAGGTGCGATCATGTTGTGGTGATTCTGCATCCAAAGTGTTTCGTCGTTTTTGTTCGTGGCACGGAGCGTATAATAATCGGTTCCGGCGATCCGGCGGAAATCTTCATTTTGAAGAGCGGCTCTCGTGATCAGTGCCATGTCATAAGTACAGGTATAATGATCTTCATCATGCAGACCGCTTGGATTGGCAAAATGTGTGTTGACACAGCCGAGTTCTTCTGCTTTTTCGTTCATCAGTACGGCAAAGTCTTCGTTAGAACCTGCGATATGCTCTGCGATGGCGTTGGCACATTCGTTAGCAGAAGAAAGCATCAGTCCGTAAAGTGTTTCTTCTACGGTCAAAATCTCGTCTTCTGTTCTGGCAATGCTGCTGCTGCCGTATTCGATGGAATGGGTTGCGTGATAGGAAAAAGTGATCTCTTCGTTCAGGTCACAGTTCTCCAGTGCCAGAAGAGCTGTCATGATCTTTGTGATGCTGGCTGGATAATTTTTTTCTTCAATATCCTTGGCATACAGGATCATGCCGGTATCGGCTTCCATGACGATGGCAGATTCTGCGTAGACAGACGGACCTGCCGGCCAGTTTTCCCAGGAGTTGGATTCGATCTCTTTATTGTAAGCAGCCTGCATTTCCGCTTCGATATCGATCTCTGTGGCACAGGCACTTAACGGAGTGAAAAGCAGTGCACAGGAGAGCATACCGGTCAGCAGTCTGCGGATGATCTGTTTTTTATATTTCATTATGATAAAAGTCCTTTCAGATAAATAAAAATGAAACCATAGACGGTTTCGTATAATTGGAATAACGAAAAAACGCTAACAGGCACATTATATGTTATTTGAGAGGGCATTTCAAGGGAGATAGGTTGAAGAATGGCGGAAAAACAAGGTTTTTCACAAAAGCACAGGGCGTAATTTGCAAGAAAATCCCTTGACAACAGTAAGTTTCACGCTATATACTATTTGCGTTAAAGGCTAAGACGAAGACAGTAGCATTACAGTGGAAATTACAGCGAGCCGGTGATGGTGTGAGTCCGGTAAGAGTACCGTAATGGGAAGATCACTTCCGAGCTTCAGGCTGAAAGAGAGATTGAGTAGGTGCTGACGGTTTTTCGCCGTTAAAGGAAACGCATATAGAGGTATGTTGTAACAGGTGGTATACGAATGCATAACGCTTTCGCCTTTTACGGGTGAAGGCTTTTTTTATTTCATAGGAAAGGCGTTACTGCAGCATATAGGAAAGTGATGATATTTCCTATAAAATAAAAATACAGCATACATGAAAAGAAACCGGCTGTTGAATGTACAGCAGCTGAAATTGGACAGAAGGGAGACTATCATGTACGAAAAAGTGTCAACGAATCTGAATTTCGTGGAACGTGAAAAAAAGGTAGAACAGTTCTGGAAAGATAACGACATCTTTAAAAAGAGCATGGAAAACCGAAAAGAAGGCCCGACTTATACATTTTATGACGGACCGCCAACAGCAAACGGGAAACCTCATATCGGTCACGTATTAACACGTGTTATCAAAGATATGATCCCGCGTTACAGAACAATGAAAGGGTATATGGTGCCAAGAAAGGCAGGATGGGATACCCACGGACTTCCGGTAGAACTGGAAGTAGAAAAACTCCTTGGTCTGGATGGAAAAGAACAGATCGAAGAATATGGTCTGGATCCATTCATTACCAAATGTAAAGAAAGTGTCTGGAAATACAAAGGAATGTGGGAAGACTTCTCCGGCACCGTTGGTTTCTGGGCTGATATGGATGATCCATATGTAACTTATGATGACAACTTTATCGAATCCGAATGGTGGGCGTTAAAGACGATCTGGGACAAAAAACTTTTATACAAAGGATTTAAGATCGTACCTTACTGTCCTCGCTGCGGTACACCGTTATCTTCTCACGAAGTAGCACAGGGATACAAAGATGTCAAAGAACGTTCCGCAGTGGTACGTTTCAAAGTAAAAGATGAAGATGCTTATATCCTTGCATGGACAACAACACCTTGGACACTTCCGTCAAACGTAGCTCTTTGCGTGAACCCAAAAGAAGCTTATGTAAAAGTAAAAGCAGCAGACGGAAATGTTTACTATATGGCAGAAGCACTTCTGGACACTGTTTTAGGAAAACTTGGTACAGAAGAAACACCTGCATATGAAGTTCTTGAAACTTATGTAGGAAAAGATCTGGAATACAAAGAATACGAACCGCTTTATGGTGCAGCAGCAGAACTGGCTGTAAAACAGAACAAAAAAGCTCATTTTGTAACCTGTGATACTTACGTTACATTAAGCGATGGTACCGGTGTCGTACACATTGCTCCGGCATTTGGTGAAGATGATGCCAACGTGGGACGTAACTATGACCTTCCGTTTGTACAGCTCGTAAACGGAAAAGGTGAAATGACAGAAAATGCACCTGCAGCTGGTAAATTTGTTAAAGATGCAGATCCGATCGTATTAAAAGATCTGGATGAAAGAGGACTTCTCTTCGATGCACCAAAATTCGAACACAGCTATCCGCATTGCTGGAGATGCGATACTCCATTGATCTACTATGCACGTGAATCATGGTTTATCAAGATGACAGCAGTCAAAGAAGACCTGATCCGCAACAACAACACGATCAACTGGATTCCGGAAACCATCGGTAAAGGCCGTTTTGGTGACTGGCTGGAAAATATTCAGGACTGGGGTATCAGCCGTAACCGTTACTGGGGAACTCCGTTAAATATCTGGCAGTGTGAATGCGGACATATGCATGCAGTCGGAAGCAGAGCAGAACTTGCAGAACTCAGCGGTAATCCTGAAAATGCGAACGTAGAACTTCACAGACCATACATTGATGCTGTGACCTTCCCTTGCGAAAAATGCGGTAAAGAAATGCACCGTGTACCGGAAGTAATTGACTGCTGGTTTGACTCAGGAGCAATGCCGTTTGCACAGCATCATTATCCATTTGAAAATAAAGAAAAATTCGAAGCACAGTTCCCGGCACAGTTCATCTCAGAAGCTGTTGACCAGACACGTGGATGGTTCTACTCTCTGTTAGCAGAATCCACCTTACTGTTCAATAAGGCTCCGTATGAAAACGTTATCGTTCTCGGACACGTTCAGGACGAAAACGGACAGAAGATGAGTAAGTCCAAGGGCAATGCAGTTGATCCGTTTGATGCACTGGAAACTTATGGTGCTGATGCGATCCGCTGGTATTTCTATATCAACTCTGCACCATGGTTACCAAACCGTTTCCATGGCAAAGCTGTTACAGAAGGACAGCGTAAATTTATGAGTACATTATGGAATACGTATGCATTCTTCGTACTTTATGCAAATATTGATAATTTCGATGCAACAAAATATACATTAGATAAAGATTCTTTATCTGTTATGGATAAATGGCTCTTATCAAAATTAAATACTGTTGTGAAAGCAGTGGATGATCATCTTGGAAATTACCGTATTCCGGAAGCAGCAAGAGCATTACAGGAATTCGTAGATGAAATGAGTAACTGGTATGTACGCCGCAGCCGTGACCGTTTCTGGGCAAAAGGAATGGAACAGGATAAGATCAATGCATACATGACACTGTATACAGCACTTGTAACTATCGCAAAAACAGCAGCACCGATGATCCCGTTTATGACAGAAGATATTTATCAGAATCTCGTTCGCAGCATTGATAAAGAAGCTCCGGAAAGTATCCATCTGTGCGACTTCCCTGTTGCAGACGAAACGATGATTGATGCAGATCTGGAAGCAGCGATGGAAGAAGTTCTGGATATCGTTGTTATGGGACGTGCAGCAAGAAATACAGCAAACATCAAAAACCGTCAGCCGATCGGAAATATGTTTGTGAAAGCAGAAAAAGCACTGGATGCAATGTATCAGGAGATCATTGCAGACGAATTAAATGTGAAGAAAGTAACCTTTACAGATGATGTCAGAGATTTTACATCTTACACATTTAAACCGCAGTTAAAGACAGTTGGACCAAAATACGG
>CAZWLV010000080.1:0-6315 GCA_964634715.1 uncultured Lachnoclostridium sp.
CCTTCAACAGTTACAGTGATATCCTGTCCCTGTTTGATTCCCATGCTCATAACAGCCATGATTCTTTTTGCATCTGCTTTTTTAGCACCGTTATCGATCATGATCGTGCTTTTGAAGCCTGCTGCCAGTTTTACGATCAGTCCTGCTGGTCTTGCATGGATTCCTAATGGATCTGTTACTGTGTATTTGATTTCTTTCATTGTTATATATCTCCTTTTTATTTGATTAACATTTTTATAATATGATAACCTGTATGATTATCTATCCGCTCTGATCACATGTATTTATGCGATAACCATCTGTTAATAATTTAGTGTAGTTAAATCTTTTTTCAACTATTCTGTCTCACGGATCTTCTTACGTAATTCTAACGTAAATACCGGTGATACAGAAAGTTCATCGATTCCCATCTGGATAAATCTGCGTGTCAGTTCCATATCTGCACCTAATTCACCGCAGATACCGCACCATGCTCCATGAGCGTGTGCATTTTCGATCGTCTTCTGGATCATACGAAGCACTGCTTCATGATGTGCATCATAGAAGGAATCCAGTGCCTGATTCTGACGGTCGATCGCTAATGTATACTGTGTCAGATCGTTTGTACCGATAGAGAAGAATTCTACTTCTGCTGCCAGCTGATCACTGATCATAACAGCTGCCGGTGTTTCGATCATGATACCAAGTTCAACATCACCAAATGCGATGTCGTTCTGTCTTAATTCTTCTTTTACTTCCTCAACGATCTCTTTAATGCGAACGATTTCGCTTACAGAAATGATCATTGGGAACATGATAGATACTTTACCATAAGCAGATGCACGATAAATTGCACGAAGCTGTGTTTTAAACATATCAACACGTTCCAGACAGATACGGATCGCTCTGAATCCCATTGCAGGATTTTCTTCTTTTGCGATTCCAAAATAATCAGCCTGTTTATCAGCACCGATATCTAATGTACGGATGATCACTTTCTTTCCGCCCATTCTGGAAACAACTGTTTTATATGCTTCAAACTGTTCTTCTTCTGTCGGATAATCTTCTCTTCCGAGATATAAGAATTCGCTTCGGAATAAACCGATACCTTCGGAATCGTTTTCAAGAACAGCATCTACGTCTTCTACGCCGCCGATATTTGCATATAAATGCACGTGTTTTCCGCTCTTTGTTACAGTCGGAAGACCTTTTAATGCCTGAAGCATACGGCGGTTTTCTTCTGCACGTTTCTGTTTTTCTTTCATTTCAGCAAGTGTTACTTCATCAGGTTCGATGTAGATCTTACCTGTAAATCCATCAACAACTGCCATTTTTCCATTATATTCCAGATCAAGCTCAATATCTGTTGTTACTAAAGAAGGGATGTTCATCATACGTGCAAGGATTGCTGTATGAGAGTTTGCACTTCCTTTCTGTGTAACGAATGCCAGAAGTTTGTCTTTTTCAAACTGAACTGTTTCACTTGGAGCAAGATCTTCTGCAACGATGATAACCGGTTCCGGCATTGCTTCCGGGCTTACCTGTGTTCCGTTTAAGATTGAAATCACACGTTCTGAAACATCACGTACATCTACTGCACGTCCGCTCATATATTCATCGTTCATTGCAATAAACATTGCAGCAAACTGTTCTGCTGTAACAAATACTGCATACTCAGCATTCAGCTTATCATTTTCAATGATTCCCTGAATAGATTCTACATAATCCAAATCTTCCAGAAGCTGCTGATGCATTTCGAAGATCATCGCTTCTTCTTCACCAATATCTTTACAGGTCTTTTCATATAATCCCTGAAGCTGTGTGATAGCTTTTGCCTGTGCTGCTTTAAATCTTTCGAATTCTGCTGCCGCATCTTCAATGGCATGTTTTTCCACTGTGTTATCCGCTTTTTTGTAAACGAAGATCTTTCCGATCGCTACACCGGAAAATACACTTTTACCCTGACAAGTGATCATGTCTCATTCCTCCACTATTCCCATAGGATTTCGTACATAAAATATAACTTTAATATACCATTTTTGTACAATCTAGTCAATTTCTAATTATTTATGACTTTTCGCAGACTCATTTAGAATTTCGCTTCGCAAAAAGAGCCTGCTGACACTAAAATCATCTTTTTCCCGTATCGATACAGCAACGTGTATCATACTGTTGATTGATTTTATTCTTCCGTAATTTCTACGATTTCTTCTGCTTCTGCTGTTTCTTCTTCATCATCTGAAGATTCTGCAAGAATGTGGATCTTTTCATTCGCCAATTCTTCCACAGCGATAGAAAGTGCTTTTTTACCGTTTGGATTTACCTGTGCTTCTGCACCGGAAATGATCTGGCGTGCACGTTTGCTGGTTGCCATAACGATGGAATATCTGCTGTTTACTACTGGTGCATCTCCTTCTTCCACTTCTTTGTTTACCACGTTCATTAAATCTGAATATGATGGATGTAACATATACTTTATTCTCCCTTCGCAAATTTGCTCATTTGTCTTCTTAATTCTTCTACTTCTGCCACTCTTCTGGACATTTTCCAGCCGGCACTCTGGATGATCTGATGAACGGTTTCTACGCATTCATCGATATCCTCATTTACTACAAGATAATCGTAGTTTTCAATTCCCTGAGATTCTTCTGCTGCTCTTGCAAGTCTCAGTTCGATCACGTCTTCTGTTTCTGTTCCACGGCCTACCAGACGTTCTTTTAAGATATCTGCACTTGGCGGTACTAAAAACAGGAGTAACGCTTCCGGAAACTGTTCTTTGATCTTTAAAGCACCCTGAATCTCGATTTCCAGAACTACGTCTTTTCCTGCTTCTAACTGTTCCAGAACATACTTTTTCGGTGTTCCGTAATAGTTAGTTACATAGCAGGCATATTCTAAGAATTCATCTTCTTCTATCATTTTTTCAAATTCTTCTTTTGTTTTGAAAAAATATTCTTTTCCGTCAACTTCCCCGTTCCGAGGACTTCTTGTAGTTGCAGAGACAGAAACCGCATAAGAATCATATCTTCGATGCAGTTCTTTTACGACAGTTCCTTTGCCTGTTCCGGCAAATCCTGATAATACCACCAGTGTCCCCTGTTTTTTCATATCAACAACTCCTTTTTATTCGATATTCTGAATCTGTTCACGAACTTTTTCGATCTCAGTCTTTAAATCAATGGCACGATTCGATACTTCAAGGTCATTTGCCTTGGAAAGTATGGTATTCGCCTCACGATTCATCTCCTGTGCGATAAAATCCAGCTTTCGGCCGACAGAGCCTCCCTCTTCCAAAGTCGCTTTCGTATGCTCAATATGGCTTTTCAAACGAACGATCTCTTCATCTACACAGATCTTATCTGCAAAGATCGTTACCTCAGCCGCAATCCTGCTTTCTTCTATATGAGTATCTTCGAGAAGTTCTTTTACTTTTTCTTCCAGTTTCTTACGATACTCTCCGATGATCTGCGGTGAACGGACAGAAATGTACTCTACATTTTCCAACATTGTGTCCAATTTTGCAAGAAGATCTTTTTTTAAATTTTCACCTTCTTTGATCCTTGTCTCTACGAACTGAGTGCAGGCACCACGCAGTGCCTTCTCTAAAAGATTCCACAGTTCTTCTTCATCTACCTGTGTTTCTTCCATAGTAAAGACTTCCGGATATCTGGATAATGTAGATACACGGATATCATTTTCCAGTCCAAAGGTTTCTGCCATCTGTCCCAGATATTTTAAATATTCTCCGGCAAGTTCCTGATTATATTTCAGTGAAAAATTAGATTCTGCCGTATCTTCATAGGTAATGAACAGATCTACCTTTCCTCGCTGAATATAAGTTTTTAACAAATTTCTGATGGACGCATCAAAGAAATTCAGTTTCTTTGGCATCTTCATGTTCACATCGAGATATCTGTGATTAACAGATTTCATCTCAACCGTCATTTTTCTGCTGCCTTCGGAGATCTCACATCTCCCAAAGCCTGTCATACTTTTTACCATCATTGTCTTCTTTCTTTTGAATCAGTGTTCTGCTTGCAACACTTGGGATCTTTGAAAAAATCCCTGCGGAATAGCGATGTTTTAACATCTGTCCCATTTCCGAATATTATTTACATATTGATTTATTATAGTTGATTTAGATTTCTTCGTCAAGTATAATAGCGTTCAGGAGGAACAACCATGGCTTTTGACGGAATTACCATTGCAAACATTACGAAAGAATTACAAGACAAACTAACCGGCGGCCGCATCAGAAAGATCGCACAGCCGGAGAACGACGAACTGATCCTTACGATCAAATCACCTGAGGGAAATTTCAGGCTCCTGATCAGTGCCAGTGCCTCACTGCCCCTGATCTATCTGACAGAAACGAACAAACCAAGTCCTATGACCGCACCGAATTTCTGTATGCTTTTAAGAAAACATATCGAAAACGGCCGGATCACTCAGATTTCACAGCCGGGATTAGAACGAATCATCCGTTTTGATATCGAACACGTTGATGAAATGGGGGATCTTTGCCAAAAAACATTGATCGTAGAGATCATGGGAAAACACAGCAACATCATTTTCTGTGATAAAAACGACCGCATCATTGACAGTATCAAGCACGTTTCCCTGCAGATGAGTTCTGTTCGTGAAGTTCTTCCCGGAAGAACTTATTTTATCCCGGTGACTCAGGAAAAAGCAGATCCGCTCTCTCTTTCCGAAGAAGATTTTTCCGAAAAGATCGGCAGCCGTTCTGTAAAACTTGCCAAAGCACTCTATACTTCCTACACCGGTATCAGCCCTGCTGCTGCAAATGAGATCGTTTTTCGCAGCGGTCTCGATGCGGAAATGTCAGGAAATGCATTATCTGAAATAGAACTGCTTCATTTTTATAAGACTTTCTTCTATTTTATGGATGATGTCAAAAACGGCAATTTTACACCACAGATCATTTATCAGGAAAAAACACCGGTGGAATATTCTGCACTGGACATGACCATGTACGCAGACTGTAAAAAAGTCTCTAACGAAAGTATTTCTCAGATTCTGGAAACTTATTATGCTGAACGAAATACCGTCACAAGGATCAGACAGCGTTCCGTGGATCTTCGCAAGATCGTACAGACTGCTCTGGAAAGAAGCAGAAAAAAATACGACATCCAGTCCCGACAGCTAAAAGATACGGAAAAACGGGAAACTTACCGTATTTACGGCGAACTGCTGACCACTTACGGCTACAATGCACAGCTGGGTGCCAAATCTCTTGATGTAATAAATTATTATACCGGAGAAGAACTAACCATTCCTTTAGATCCACAGCTGACCGCCTTGGAAAATGCAAAAAAATATTTCGAAAAATACAGCAAGCTGAAAAGAACCTTTGAGGCTGTTACAGAGCTTTTAGAAGAAACCGGAAACGAAGTCCGTCATCTGGACAGCATCAGCACGGCTTTAGACATTGCTCTTTCCGAAGAAGATCTCGTAGAGATCAAAGAAGAGCTGATGGAATACGGATATATCAAAAAAAGACACAACGGAAGCAAAAAGCCGAAGATCACCTCAAAACCGTTTCATTACCTTTCTTCTGACGGATATCATATGTACGTAGGCAAAAATAATTTCCAGAATGAAGAACTGACTTTTAAGTTTGCTACCGGAAACGACTGGTGGTTTCATGCAAAAGGCGTACCAGGATCTCATGTCATCGTAAAGACAGAGGGTGCTGATGATATGCCGGATTCTACTTTTGAAGAAGCAGGCCGTCTGGCTGCATATTATTCTCAAAACCGCGGCAATGAAAAAGTAGAAATTGATTATATCCAGAAAAAACAGATCAAAAAACCAAAAGGCGGCAAACCCGGATTTGTCGTTTATTATACCAATTATTCTCTGATCATTGACTCGGATATTTCAGGCATACAGCAGTTATAAACTAAAAAACTATGAAAAGCACACGATACGAACTTCGCAAGTGATCGCACTGCTCTTCAAATACTTATGCAAGCACAGTATTTTCATCACTGCTCGCGTAAATATTAGGCGGAACCTTTTACAGAGTTCCGCCTTTTTTCGTCCAACTATTTTGTTCTAATATTTTCTTAATAAACCATGTCCAACATTACTTTCCTGCTTTTTCACGTTTTGCAAGATACGGCATGATCAGTCCCAGTGCTGTCAGTATGATCGGTGTGACTACATTTAAAAACATGGTAAATGCATCATCTGAATACATTCCTGTAATACAGCAGACTGCTGTTACGGCGAAACACCACCAGCCGCAGATCTTTCCGATAGTCGGATTTTTCACAAAGCGATATTCTGTCGGATATTTCTCCTGATGTTTCC
>CAZWLV010000081.1:0-6304 GCA_964634715.1 uncultured Lachnoclostridium sp.
TAGCTGGATGCCATGCTTTCATACTGTGACATCATCTGTTCTACATAAAGCTGTACTTCTTCTTCTGTTACATCAAATGTACTGTCAGCAATGATCTTTTCTAATAATTCGTATTCTTTTTCACTTTCAGCTTCCTGCTGTTTTGAAGACTCGATGCTTTCTTTCATACCTGCATATAATGCATCTACATTATCATATCCCTGACTCTGTGCAAATTCATCATTTAATGTAGCCGGTACGCGTTCCCAGCATTCATTTACTGTGATCGTAAATACAACATCCTGTCCAGCAAGATCTTCTGCACCATAATCTTCCGGGAATGTCATCGGGCAATCTTTTGTTTCTCCGACTTTCATTCCTACGATGCTTTCTGCAAAACCATCGATATATCCGCTGTTTTCAATGCTCAGTTCCTGACTCTGTGCGGTTCCTCCGTCAAATGCTACGCCGTCTTTCTTTCCTTCATAATCAATGTTTACATAAGAAGTTTCTGTAACAACGTCCTGTGCATTTTTATCATAAGAGCTGGAAAGCAGGTACTGTACCTGTGTTTCTATTTCATCGTCTGTTGCCGTTGTATCAGCCTGTGTATAAGTGATTCCTTTATATTCTCCAAGTTCTGTCAATGTGCTGGTTCCTCTTGCACTTGTGTCGATTTCATCAGATGAATCTTCATCGGAATCTCCAACGGTTTCAGACTGTTCTGTCTGCTGATCTGCTGCATTGTCTGTTGTGTTTCCGCATGCAGTTAAAGATACTGCCATGCAGCCTGCTAAAAACATCATTAATAATTTCTTTTTCATTTTTTTCCTCCGTTTTATAAAATAAAAGAAAACATTCTTGAAAACTGTTCCTTTCCACGGATCACAAGACTTCTCTTATCATAGAGTTCCTGCGTGATCTGTGTACAGGATTCTAAATCCTTTTCAAAAATCGTTTCCAGTTTTTCCGTTATATTCTGACTGTAAATCGTTGCATTTACCTCAAAATTTAACTGATAGCTGCGAACGTCCATATTCGCTGTTCCGTAACAGCTCACCAGACCGTCACTCATCACTCCCTTGGCATGCAGAAATCCGTTATCATACGTATAACATTTTACGCCTGCCTCTAACAGCTCTCCGATATACGAATAAGTCGCCCAGTAAACCAACGGATGATCCGGTTTACACGGAATCATGATCCTTACATCGATTCCGGAATATGCTGCCATTTTTATTTCATTTAAGATCACTTCATCCGGAACCAGATAAGGTGTCTGAATATATACATGGTCTCTGGCTTTTCCGATCAGCTTTTGATAATTATCACGGATCTCTTCATTCATGGTGTCCGGTCCACTGGAAATGATCTGCACACCTTCCGTTCCCTTTCCGGAAGAAAATTCTTTGATCAGATTTTTCTTCTGAAACAGATCTTCTTTCACCGCATAATTCCAATCTAAAATAAAGCGGATATGAAGACTGACTACCGCAGAACCCTGCAGTTTCAGATGCGTATCTCTCCAATAACCAAACTTTGGATCCAGCCCCAGATATTCCCTGCCGATGTTGAATCCTCCCACATAAGCCTTGACTCCGTCGATCACAATGATCTTTCTGTGATTTCGATAATTGATCCTTAGATGCAGTCTTTTGAAAAATGCCGGGAAAAATTCTCCAACCTGAATCCCTTTACTCCGCATCCGGTTCCAATCACGCCCCGTCATCGTACGGCATCCCATACTGTCATACAGGATCCGGACTTCTACACCTTCTTTTACTTTTCTGGCAAGAAGTTCCTCCAAAGCCTGCCACAGCTCATCGTTTTTGATAATGTAAGACTGTATATGGATAAATTCCTTCGCCTGATGGATCTCTTCATACAAATGCCGGAAATATTCTTTTCCGTCAGTAAAGATTTCCAGTTCATTATCATCGGTATAAACGGCTTTTGAAGCGGTCAGATTGTACATGACCAGATCAGAATATCGTGACATTTTCCCATGACTGGATGCAAAGATTTCCCTGTTTTTAACCCTCTGCTCCTGTTTGATCAGTGCCGAGTGCAGTGCATCTTCCACTTCTTTGTTTTTGAACATCTTGCTTTTCCGCATATCCTGACCAAACAAAAGATAGAGCAAAAAGCCAAGCACCGGTATAAAATACAGCACTAAAAGCCACGCCCAGATGGTCTTTGGATCTCTCCGTTCAAAAAACACGATGGTGATCGCCAGCAAAATATTCAGTCCGAATAAGTGCTGCCATATGAAATGAAACACCGTGGAAATCACAACAAAAATCTCCTCCATCGCTTTCTTCCTCCCGTTTCGTTTCACAAAGCTATTTTACAGTATAACACAATTTTTTAAACATTAGTAGCATGAATCACAGAAATTTATATGCAAAAATCAGTCTTTACTTGCCTAAATGATGAAAGAATGATAGAATAATCGTGCGTACGTGTCTTCATTCATTGGACGCATCCATGAATTGAATACATATCCACTTTTGGATAAAATATACGGAGGTATCAAGCATGTTTTGGAAGATTCTGATTGTGATTCTTATCATTATCGTAATTGCACTGGGGGTTCTGTACTACTTCGGCAACAAAATGCAGAAAAGACAGCATGAACAGCAGGGACAGATGGAAGCTATGGCACAGACTGTATCTATGCTGGTCATTGACAAAAAGCGACTGAAACTCAAAGAGTCCGGTCTTCCTCAGATGGTAATCGATCAGACACCAAAATATCTTCGCCGTTCAAAACTTCCTGTCGTAAAGGCAAAAGTCGGTCCGAAGATCATGACTCTGATCGCAGATGAAAAGGTATTCGAAGTCCTTCCTGTGAAAAGAGAATGTAAGGTTGTCGTAAGCGGTATTTACATTACAGCAGTCAAAAGTGCCCGCGGTGGTTTAGAACAGCCGGCACCAAAGAAAAAAGGCTTTTTTGCACGTTTCAAAAAATAAGCTTTATAAAACAGAACCACAAAATCCTGTCTCGCTTCTGCGATCCTGATTTTGTGGTTCTGTTTTTATTTTCCTTTTTTCTGATCATAACTCCATATCATTTGATCTAAAAACATGATCATCATACTTTTTCATAGATCAGTTCTGAAACTGTTTTAATTCTTTCTGACAGATATTCATCTGCACAGTACTTTCCGTCACTACAATTCCTTCTGTTTTTAATGAATAACGGATCTCCAGATCCATCTGTTCTTCTCCGATCTCAGTCCTGATATCCTCTGTATAAACAGACATGGAGAGCGGTCCCATCGGTGTCTGATAGATCATCGTATGTTCATGATCCTTCTGAAAGATCATACGTGCTGATGCTGCGCCATTTCGGAGCAGTTCGACCCGCTCTTCCGTAAATTTGATCGTACTTTTAATGATCCCGTCAACACCTTCCATTACCTCGTCAAACAATATGTAATGTTTTCCATTTTTCAAAAAATATTGTCCCGGAGAGATCAGCTCTACCGGTTCATCGGCTTCTCCATCTGCTGCATGAAGCCCGGAAATGGTCAAAATAATGTCTTTTGTCATCTTAATATTCCTCAATATTGATCTGTTTGATACTTGTCACATCGCAAGGCAGAATGGAATTGGCAAACGTTTTGAACTTTTCTGCTGCATCACTGACAAAAAATTCATACGGATTGTCAAAACTTTCTGCATTTCCATCATTTGCGATCCCTTCTTTTTCCAGCAATACCCGAAGCTCTCTTGCCGTTTCATATGCCGGATTGACCAATGTTACACGCTCTCCCATAATATCGCCCACCATATGGCGCAGCAGCGGGTAATGCGTACACCCAAGGATCAACGTATCGATTTCTGATTTTTGAAGTTCCGAAAGATAACGTCTTGCAACTTCTTCTGTCACAGGATCCTTTGTCCAGCCTTCTTCTACCAGCGGTACAAATAACGGACAGGCTTTTCCTACCACAGAAGCTTCCGGCTCCAGTTCTTTGATCAGTTTTGTATACATTCCGCTGTTTACCGTCGTTTCTGTTCCGATGATCCCGATTTTTTTATTTTTCGTCGTACTGACTGCAACTCTTGCCCCAGGGCGGACAACTCCGATGATCGGAATGTCCAGCTCATCCCTGACAGCTTCCAACGCTGCCGCACTTGCCGTATTGCAGGCTACAACGATCGCTTTTACATTTCTGGTTTTTAAAAAACGGATGATCTGTCTCGTATAACGGATCAATGTATCCGTAGATTTACTTCCGTAAGGCACCCTTGCCGTATCGCCAAAATATACGATCCGTTCCTGTGGGATCTGACGCATGATCTCTCTTGCAACCGTCAGACCGCCCACTCCGGAATCGAACACTCCAATGGGTGCTTCTTTTCTATTTTGCATAAGTATTTCCCTTCTTTATCATGTTTTTCACATCAACGAAACAGCTCAAGAAAACGAAATTCTAATTTCAGCGGAATTTCTTCGGAATACTCCTCTTCTATGACGATCTCTCTTCCTTTTTCATCTACCAGCTTCACATGATGCTCCAAAAGCATCCGCGGATAAAAACTTCCTATCAGAAAACAGCCACAGACAGCTGCTGTCATAAAATATCGTTTATATTTTTTCATACCATTGCTCCTTTTCCTTTCGTCAGCAACAGTATTTCCACATTTTTCCTGAGCTATACACCTATTTTATTTCAGTTTACTGATCACAGCCAGCTGCTGATTATCAATATGATCTCTCATACATTTTCTTGCTTTTTCTTTATCTCCCGCTGCAATGGCAGAGAGGATCTCCTGATGTTCTCTGACAAGACTGTCATAATAATGCGGATCTTTTAAATATTCTATCCTGTAACGATACATATTTTCTCTAAGATTGTTAAGCATCTGTACTAACCGGTCATTACAGGTTGCTTCATAGATCATCTCATGAAATTTCATATCAGTTTCTGCGATCCTGATCAGATCCATCGATCCTTTCGATGCCTCAAAAGCTTTCGCAGCCTGCTTTAAACGCACCAGCTGCTCCTGTGTGATCCTGTCACAGGCGACCTCTACTGCAAACATTTCCAATGTCCTGCGAACTTCCAGAACATCTTTCGTATCCTTTTCTGTAATATTGGCAACTGCCGCTCCCTTTCGGGGAACCATAACAACAAGTCCTTCCAGTTCCAGCTTACGGATCGCTTCCCTGATCGGTGTACGGCTGACTCCAAGACGATCTGCCAGTTTGATCTCCATCAGACGTTCTCCCGGCTGCAGCTCACCTTTTAAGATTGCCTGCCGCAATGTCTGAAATACCACATCTCTCAAAGGCAGATACGCATTTTCCTCTATGGTCAATCCTGAAATCATTTTTTCCTCTCTTTCCGGTTATAAGGCATCGTCAGATAGATCTGTTTTGACAGACCGCTTTCCTGCAGCTTTTCATAAGCTGCCTTTGCCTGTGTATAATTTGTAAAAATACCAAATACCGTAGGGCCGCTTCCGCTCATCATCGCACCCAGTGCACCATTCTCTGTCATCATCTGCTTGATCTCATTGATGACCGGATATTCCGGTACCGTAACCCGTTCCAGAACATTTCCCATATGAGCAACCAGTTTTTCCAGATTACCTTCCTCTAAAGCCTCCAGCTGAAGGTCTACTTCCGGATGTTCTTCCGGTTTCAGATCATTGGCATGAAGATTTTCATAGACAAATTTTGTAGACACATTGATCGGAGGCTTTGCGATCAAAATATGACATTTCGGCATCGCAGGAAGTACCGTCAGCTTTTCTCCGATCCCTTCTGCCAATGCAGTTCCTCGCATGATACAATACGGCACATCTGCCCCAAGTGTCACTCCGCGTTCCATCAGTTCCTGCTGTGAAAGTTTCAAATTATACATTTTGTTGATCCCAAAAAGAACTGCTGCCGCATCAGAACTTCCTCCTGCCATGCCGGCTGCTACCGGAATCACTTTTTTCAGCTGAATGGAAATTCCTCCCGGAAGGTGAAATTCATCTTTCAGCAATTTTGCGGCTTTATAAGCCAGATTATTTTCATTATTCGGAAGATAATAAAGATTTGTACGGATCCTAATCTCATCTTCCTGTATTTTACGGATTGAAATCTGATCGTACAGATTGATCGTCTGCATGATCATCTTTACTTCGTGATAACCATCTTCTTTTCTTCTTAATACATCAAGACCTAAATTGATCTTTGCAAGTGCTTTTAACCTAATCTGATTCATCTCGTCACCTCATGTACTTTGTATACAATATACCACATCTATTATACGCAACCTGTCTTCCCATTGCAAGATATTCCGCTGAAATTCTGTCGAAAAAA
>CAZWLV010000082.1:0-6297 GCA_964634715.1 uncultured Lachnoclostridium sp.
GATTGTTTAGAAAAAATGATTGACAAGTGTTACTACATGTGTTTATATAAACATATGAACAATTACTCATGTGTTCAAACATCGAATTAAGGAGGACTCATCATGAGTACAAAGATATATATGATGGAAAATTTAGGCTGTGCTCACTGTGCAGCCAAAATGGAAGAAAGGATCGGAGCAATTTCCGGAATTACGGAAGCGACCTTGACGTTTGCGACCAAACAGCTGAGGATCACGGCAGAAGATCCGGATGCTTATCTGGAAGAAATCCGTAAGATCTGCAGTTCCATAGAATCACAGGTAAAAGTTGTTCCAAGAGAAATTTCCGTGAAAGCAGCGAAAAAGGAAGAAACATCTGAAAAGAAGAAAAAAGATTTGGGAGATCTTCCGGTCATTTTCGCAGGTACCATCCTTTTTCTTGCGGCAAATTTTTCAGGAAATCTGGGTATCGGACAGTTTCGAACATTGTTATTTGTAGCAGCTTATCTGGTTCTTGGCGGAGAAATTCTGTTAGAGGCAGCAAGAAATATCATGCATGGACAGATTTTTGATGAGAACTTTTTAATGTGTGTGGCAACGATCGGTGCATTTGCCATTCAGGAATATCCGGAAGCCGTAGGTGTAATGCTGTTTTACCGGATCGGGGAATATTTTGAGGAAAAAGCTGTGGAAAACAGCCGCAGTCAGATCATGGAAGCTGTTGATATGAGACCGGAAACAGTAAATCTCATGATGGGTGATGAAGCGGTTGAAATTCCGGCAGAAGATGCAAAAGTGGGTGATGTTTTGCTGATCCGTCCGGGAGACCGGATTCCTTTAGACGGTGTCGTTATTTCCGGGGAGAGCAGGATCGATACAGCACCGATCACCGGAGAACCGGTTCTTGTAGCTGTAAAACCGGGAAGCAGCTTAACTTCCGGCTGTGTCAACAGTTCCGGTCAGCTGTTGATGAAAACGGAGAAACCGTTATCAGAATCAATGGTAACGAGAATTCTGGATTCTGTTGAAAATGCGGCTGCGAATAAACCGAAGCTGGATCGTTTTATCACAAGATTTGCGAAGGTTTATACGCCGATCGTCATTCTGCTTGCGGCAGCGACGGCGATCATTCCGTCAGTAGTGACCGGAGAATGGAGTTACTGGGTTTATACGGCACTGACCTTCCTTGTCATCAGCTGTCCTTGTGCATTAGTTTTAAGCGTGCCGCTGGCATTCTTTTCCGGTATCGGAGCAGGTTCTAAAAAGGGAATTTTATTTAAGGGCGGTGCATCACTTGAATTTTTAAGCCGGATCGGTGCCGTGATCATGGATAAAACAGGTACCGTGACAGAAGGCAATTTTAAAGTACAGAAGATCGTGCCGGCATGGAAATATTCAGAAAAAGACCTGCTTCGGATCTGTGCAGGATGTGAACAGCGTTCCACACATCCGATCGCAGAGAGTATCGTAAAAGAGGCAGAAGAACAGGGAATGGTACTGGATCGGCCGGTGATGTTAAAGGAAACGGCAGGCGGAGGTGTCAGTGCATTTTTACCAGAAGGCCGGGTTTACTGCGGTAATCGGAAATTTTTGGAGGAAAGTGGTATTTCTGTACCAGAAAATGAAAGTAATCTGGCAGGATCCGTTGTATATGTGGGAATTGATGGAAGGTTTGCAGGATATTTTGTGGTATCTGATACCATCAAGAATGATGCTGCTTCTGCGATCAGGGATCTGAAGGAAATGGGACTTGGAACGGTGATGCTGACCGGAGATGAAAAAAACAGTGCCGAAGAGGTTGCAAAAGAAGTAGGCATCGATCAGGTATATGCAAAACTTCTTCCGCAGGACAAACTGGAGATCCTGCAAAATCTCAGAAAAGAATATGGTTCGGTGATGTTTGTAGGAGATGGGATCAATGATGCTCCGGTACTGGCAGGTGCGGATGTAGGTGCTGCAATGGGAAGCGGTGCCGATGCGGCGATCGAAGCAGCAGATGCTGTTTTTATGACTTCCAGTGTAGAATCGATCCCGGCAGCGGTGAAGATCGCAAAAGAAACAAACCGGATCGCATTGCAGAACGTTGTATTTGCACTGGCAGTAAAGATCGCAGTGATGATCTTAGGGCTGCTTGGATTTGCAAATATGTGGCTGGCGGTGTTTGCGGACACAGGAGTAGCGATGATCTGTGTATTAAATTCCATCAGAGTGTTATATAAGAAATAAACAGGTAGATAAGTGATATAAAACAGGTTTGAACTGTTACTGTACAGACAGCAGCGAATCACTTGCTGATTTGCTGCGTAAAAGAATGATTCAGGTGTGAACTTGCAGGCGGGGAAGCGTTACGTTTCCTCGCTTGCATATTTTTATGGAATCCCTTAGAATAAAGCCATATAAAAGGGGTGAAACAAATGGCAAATGAAAAAAAAGAGATACATGAAATAGAAACATTATACAAACTGGCAGAATTGTTTAAGATTTTCGGTGATTCTACGAGGATCCGTATTTTGGATACACTGACAGGACAGGAATTGTGTGTGCAGGAGATTGCCGATGAGCTTGTTATGACGCAGAGTGCGATCTCTCATCAGCTGCGGATCTTAAAGCAGGCGGATCTGGTCAGATCCAGAAGAGAAGGAAAAGCAGTATTTTATTCGCTGGCAGATGATCATGTGGCAACGATCATGAATCAGGGAATGGAGCATGTGTGCGAATAAATGCGAAACAGCATTTAGGAGATAAATAAAAAACAGGGGGATGACAATGAAAAGGAATTTTCGAAAAACAATGAAACATACTTTGTGTTATGTGCTGGCACTTGGTATGGTCGGGGGAAATCTGCTCCCGGCACAGGCGGCCGAAAAAGCTGCCGCAGATGCAGAATTGATCGCATATTATGATTTTGAAGATGCATCGGGAAACAGCATTCCGAATAAGGTCAATGCAGAAACTTATGCAGGAACATTAAATGGAGCAGGTGCTTCCGTTACAGATGAAGGAGCTTTGGGAAGATCCTTAAATTTTGACGGTTCCGAAGCCAGCTGGATGCAGATTGAAGATATTGTCAATGCAGGTACGACCAGCTATTCGTTTTCCATGTGGTACAAATACGATACTTCTGTATCAAGAGGAAGCAAGAGGGTAGTGCTTCTTCAGCAGAACGGCGGCGGAAGAACACTTCTGACACTTCAGGCAAATAACCAGTATCATACTTATGTCAATACGATGGATGTTTCCGGCACCGTTGCTGTCGATCCGGAAGAATGGCAGCATGTGACATTTGTCAGCAATGCAGAAACGAAAGAAGTTACATGGTATGTCAATGGGGAACTGGATTCAACGCAGGCAGGCGGAACAGGATCTGTAAATGAGCTGACAGATCTTTTGGTAGGATGTCATAAAAACGGTCAGGATGATCCAATGTACATGCGTGGTCTTGTAGATGAGATCCGTATTTATGAAGGTGTCATCACAGCGGAAGAAGCAAAAGCAATTTATGATGAAAAAGCTGATCTGGTAAGAGAAGACAAAAAAGAACCGGAAGGTACAGATCCAGACAGTATCGTGCTTACGGCAGATGCAGATCAGGTAGAAAGAACCATTGATGAGAGTATTTTTGGGATCAATCACCGCTATGCATTTAACGGATATGGTAGCTTTGATTCTTATTCCATGGAAGTGAAAGATGAATTCCGTGAATTATATGAAGAAGCAGGATTTGGTTCGATCAGATATCCGGGCGGTACGATCTCTAACCTGTTTAACTGGAAAACTTCTTTAGATGCAGTAGGAAGAAAGAAACAGATCCATGGATTTTATAATAATTCCGGTCAGGGAGGAATTGAGCCGAACTTTGGTATCAAGGAAATCGCTGATTTTGCCGATGAAGTAAATTCAGAAATCGTATATGTATACAGTCTTGGACGTGGAAGTGTACAGGATGCACAGGATCTGATCGAATATCTGAATGCAGAGGTAGGAACGAATCCGAATGGCGGAATTGACTGGGCAGCAGTCAGAAGTGAAAATGGTCATCCGGAACCATATAATGTAAGATATTTTGAAATCGGAAATGAAATGCAGCAGGTTTATGCAGACGGAACATCTTCTCAGGGCTACTGGCTCCATGGAATGTCCAATGCAGAAACCGGCTATATTGAAGGCGGTACAGCGAAGTTTACGAATCAGTATGCGGTATGTGAAGAAGACTGGAATCAGGTGGCATCAAGAAGTGACGGAAGTGCAAATCTGGTAAGATATATGCGTTATGCAAATACCAATCCGAAAACTTATGATGCAGATGGAAAAATCGTAGACGATGAAACCTTTACAGCAGTTGTAAAGGGAAGCGTTTCTGTGTCCGTTGGAAATACAGCATGGAAGATCGTAGAAAATTTTGAGAATTCCTCAGCAGCAGATCAGCATGTCGTAGTAGATTACAGCACAGGTGCACTGATCTTTGGTGATGGTGTTCACGGTGCGATCCCGGCAGCCGGTCAGCAGATCAATGTTTCTTATTCGGTAGAACGTGACGGTTTTGTAGCGATTTCCAAGGCGATCAAAGAAACGACAGAACTGATCAATCAGGCAAATAAAGAAAATGACATTGATAAAGAGCAGGAAGCTTATGTATACAGCAGTTATGAAACTTCCGGATTTATCAGCAAAATGGCAAATGGCGGTTATGACCAGTGGTATGACGGTCTGACGATCCACCCGTATTCAGGAACACCAAGCGGTTCCGGCAGTACATTTTATGACAGTGCCATGTCTCTGGCAGAAAGTGCAGGAATCCAGAAAGTAAAGAATTATGTAGCTATGCTTCCGGAAGGAAAAGTACCGGTGATCTCCGAATACGGTATTTTCCGTTCTACAGATTCACTGGTCCGTTCTCAGACACATGCGATCTATATTGCAAAAGTGCTGATGGAATATGTGCGTCTGGGAAGTCCGTATATCCAGAAACATTGTCTTGTAGACTGGTACAGTTCCGGTGCGGATTCTTTAGGACCGACACAGCAGGCGGTAATTCAGGCAGTGGCACAGAACGGTGCAGATACGGCAACGGGAGAAGGTAATTTTGCATTTTTTGCAACTCCGTCAGCAAGAGTCTTCCAGATGCTGAACAGTTCTTTTGGAACAGAGATCCTTTCAGCAGATTTTAATAAAACAGAAAAATTAAGCAATGGTGTGCAGGCATATTCTTCTCTGGTCAGCAAAGATCAGTATGATAATTACTATGCAGCGATCGTCAATGTAGACAGGGAAAATGCAAAATCTATGGAATTTGCAGTCAAAGGTCTTGATCTTGACGGAAAGAATGTAGAAATCCAGATGCTTTCCAGCAAATCATTTGCAGATGAAAATACACTGGAAAATCCTGAAAATGTAGCAGTTCAGACAACAAACTTTGTCAATGAAGGAAGCAGTGTGAAGGTGGAAGTGCCGAAGCATTCCTTTGTTGTTGTGAAGGTTTCAACAGGAGTAGATAAAACAGCTCTTAAAAAAGCAGTAGAATATGCAAGATCGCTGAAAGAAACAGATTACACGGAAGAAAGCTGGAAAAAAGCTGATCTTAACAGCGTGATCGAAAAAGCAGAGGCAGTACTGAACAACAGTGAGGCTGAAGGCAAAGAAGTAGAAGCTGCACTGGAAACTTTAAATGCAGCTGTTGCAAAACTGGAAATGATCCAGGCAGATAAAACAGCTTTGCAGGAAAAAGTAGAAGAAGCAGAAGCATTACGGGCAGAAAATTATACCGGTGAAAGCTGGTCAGATTTCCAGACCATCCTTGCAGCGGCAAAAAATGCACTGGCAAAAGAAAATGTATCACAGGAAATGATCGATCAATTACTGTCTGAACTGACAGAAGCGATGAATGCACTGATCGCAGTGATTCCGACGAGTGCGATCACTGCCACAGCAGGAGATTTTCAGAGCGAAGAAGGTCCGGAAAATGTTCTTGACGGAGATTCCGGTACTGTATGGCATACGAACTGGTATGTAGGAGATAATCATGATGATCACTGGCTGCAGCTGGAACTGGCAGATGTTTATACGGTAGACAGTTTCCGTTATCAGCCGCGTCAGAGCGGAACGAATGGTATCATTACCAAATATGAAATTTATACAAGCCTTGACGGAAATCAGTGGGAAAAAGCAGCAGAAGGAAGCTGGGCTGGTGATTCTTCATGGAAGATCGCAGAATTTACACCAGTAGATGCAAAATATGTGAAGCTGGTAACGATCGAGGCGATGTCTGATCAGACACTTGTATTTGCCAGTGCGGCAGAAGTACGTCTGACAGGGGTAAAA
>CAZWLV010000083.1:0-6294 GCA_964634715.1 uncultured Lachnoclostridium sp.
TCTTCTGACGGTTCCGTATCCTGCCCTGTTACGATCTCCTGCAATGGAATTTCCGAAACACGGATCCCCACCGTATCCATCTGCTGGACTTCTCCGCCGGAAGCTACCAGCTCTGCGGTATACATGTTGATCTCACGTTCACTGTCTGCAATGATATTGACCTGAAAAAGATTGTCTGTATCATATTTTTCTTTTGCCAGTTCCAGCGTTTCATAGACATCTTCAATCGTATCCAGATATACGGTATAGGTACCGATCTTCATCATATAAGCTCTCTGGATCTCTACCGTATCATTTTTCAGATAATCATAAAGCTTGTTATAAAGCTCCTCTTCTGTCATGGATTTGGAAAACCAGCCTTTTACCGGTGCATACGTACAGTCAACATCTGCCAGCACCATCTTCTTTTCTTCCTGTGCAAGCTGAAGTCTCGCCTCAAGAAGCAGGTTTTCTACATTTGCCGGATCACTGACCGCTCCGATCGATACGCCGTCAAGATAAACTTCCGAAAAACTGTTGGCAAATCCAAACTGTTCTCCGATAAACGGCACTACCAGCATCATGCAAAAGCATGCCGCCAGAGCCGACAGGACAAAATTAAGTTTTGCTTTCTTAGTTTTTAGTATTTTCATGTGTTTTCTTCTTTTTTACACTATATCCAAAAGTTCCCAAAAGCTCTCCGGTGTTATAATATTCTCCATGAGAATAGATCAGCGGTTCTGCTTTTCCAAGTTCAAACTTCTGTTTTTCATTCAGATAGGCATCATCTACATGAACTGCCACAACTTCTGCCAAAAACATATGATGGGAACCCAGTTCTTTGACTTCTGTTACTTTGCACTCAATATTTACCGGACTTTCTCCGATCATCGGTGCATTTACTTTCGAAGCTTTTTCCTTTGTCAGCTTCATTTCTGCAAATTTATCAACATCTCTGCCGGAACGCACTCCGCAGAAATCCGTTGCATAAGCCAGTTCTTTCGTTGTCAGATTGATCACGAATTCTCCGGTTTCACGGATCATCTGATAAGAATATCTCTCCGGTCTTACGGAAATATATGCCATCGGCGGATTCGTACACACCGTACCTGTCCATGCTACCGTAATGATATTGCTGTTACCTTCCTTATCTGCACAGCTGACCATAACTGCCGGCAGCGGATAGATCATATTGCCCGGCTTCCACTCTAACTTTGCCATAATTACTCCTCTTCTGTCTTCTGTAAAATCCTGCGGTTTAATGCTGTAATGAACCTACGATGGCAGGAATGACCTGTTTTTTTCTGGAAACGATGTTTCTCAGGATACAGCTGTGTTCATCGATGATATCTTCTGCCCTGATGAAAAATGCATCTTCGATCATCTGCTTTGCTTTCTTTCCAAAGAAGAGCATTTCCGTAGATTCTCTCATAATATCCGTCAGCATGAAGAACAATGCATCAACGCCTGCATCCATATTTTCCATAAACGGAAGCAGCTTTTCTTTTAAAGAAACGAGTTCATCGCTGTTCATGGAATTGATCTGACCTACACCGAAGCTCACATCACCTACCATGAATTTTTTAAAATCCTGATAAATGATCTCTTCCGGCTTTTTGCTCTTGAGATTACTTCCTGCCGAAAACATTTCTTTTGCATATTCAGCCGGATCGATCCCTGCGATCTTCGCCAGTTCTTCTGCCGCCACACGGTCTACGATGGTACAGGTCGGTGAACGGAACATCAGCGTATCAGAAAGGATTGCCGAACAGAGCAGACCTGCGATCTGTTTACTGATCTCCACACCGCTTTCTTTATAGATCCGGTAAAGGATCGTCGCTGTACAGCCTACCGGTTCATTTCTGAAAAATACCGGTGACATCGTTTCCAGCGATCCGATGCGGTGATGATCGATGATCTCCATGATATCTGCGGATTCAATCCCGTCTACTGCCTGAGATTTTTCATTATGATCTACTAAGATCACCTGTTTTTTCTTTGCATTGATCAAATTACGTCTGGAGATCATTCCCACGTAATTTTCGTTTTTATCTAAGATTGGGAAATCACGGTAACGCTTTTTACCCATGATCTCTTTGATATCTTCCGTCCGGTCTTTCAGATGGAACGTGATCAGTCTCTCAGATTTCATAAAATGAGAAATCGGCATACTCTGGTTGATCAGTCGTGCAACGGTAAATGTATCATACGGTGTAGAAATGATCGCACATTTGCGTTCTTCTGCAAGTTTCTGGATCGTCATGGAAACTTTCGCTCCCATACATACGATGATACAGCCTGCATTCATCTCAATGGCACATAACTGGGACTCATAACGGTTTCCCAAAATAACCATGTCTCCCTGATGGATGTATTCTTCCATCACATCCGGATTTGCTGCTGCAATGATCACTTCCCCTTCCGTAAAATCATCTTCGATATTGCCCGTCAGCAGTGTTCCTTCTAATGTATCCAGAATATTTCTGTAAGAAGTTCCTGCTCTGGACAGGATCTTGTTATCATATACGTCCATATAAGCTGTCGCAATATCTGAAATCGTGATCAGACCTTTCAGCTTATCATCTTCCGTGATCGGCAGTGTCACAACTGCCTGTGCATTCATGATCTCCCAGGCTCTTTTTAAAGAAAGGCTTCCCGGAACCCCTTTGGTTTCACGGATCTCCATATCTTTAACCTGTGTCATTACATCTGATATATATACCGGTGCTTCCGCACCAAATTTTTTTAATACATATTCTGTTTCCGGATTCATGGCACCTGCCCTTGCGGCAACGTAACACGGTTCATCCAGCGTTTTCAGAAAGTTTTTCAAATTCGCATATGCAATGGCGGAACAGATGGAATCTGTATCCGGATTTTTATGTCCCACTACATGAATCGGTCTTTTTTTGTCAATACTCATAAAGACTCTCCTTCCAGTGACCTGAACATTCACAATTATTTTTCATTGTAACATTTTCTTAATATGTTGACAACCTTGGGATTTTTCTAATTTCTTCCACTCAAAAAAGCCGTTATTTCACGGCTTTAAAAGATCAGTCCGAACACAATGTTCATGATAAGGTTATGTTCATATAAAAATAGTAAAAACTGATTTTCACTGATCAGCTGAAAGAACATTTTTCCAAGATCACCGCTGCAAAGAACACTGACCAGCAAAAAGACGAGCCAAACCTGCAAAACGCCCAAAGCCATGCCAAGGACACCGCCTGCCAGCTTATTGATCCCATGTAAGATCGGCAGCATCGTTACAATATCCAGTGCCGCCAGCAGGATCTTCATTCCGGCAAATACCAGCACAAATGTGATCAGATATGCCAGCGTGTCTAAGATCATATTGGCTAAATATGCACCGACATAATCATAAAATCCGGTCACTGCCAGAAGATCATAGGCTTCCGTATTGTTATTTTCCAAAAGCATCTCTTTGATATTTTCCGGCAGTTCCATCTGTTCGATCAAAAGCACCTGATCGGTCTTTACATTTGCATCATAATCCTCGTCTAAAAACATTTCACTGCATTTTTCCTGAAGATTTGCATACAATGAAGTATGTTCCTGAAGAAACGAAGTGATCTGCGGAGTCAGATAAGTCACCAGTACCAGTGTCAGGATCAAAGAAACAGCAGATACTGTTTTTCTGATAAACCCTTTCCGGTATCCGTCGATCACATGAAATCCCAGAAACACTACCGTTATCCAAAAAAGCCAATTCATCCTTTTTCTCCTCTGAATTTTATTTTAATTTTATCTTTTGTGTCTCGTTCGTATAGATCAGCAGATATTTATTTCTTGAGGAAGTCATAAACACATTTTTCAGAGACGATTCAAATGTATTGTGGAAATATTCCTTCCCGTTATAGCCATAAACACCCATTTCCTGACTGTTATAGATCAGTACCCGGTCTTCTTCTATATACAGATCTTCATAATCCATGGAAAATGCGATCTCTGCTGTCTGATTACCTTTCAGATCATACAGCCTTAAGATTTTTCCGTCTTCCCCTTCAAATACCAGACCTGTGACAGCTTTCCCATAAAAGACACTTTTGATCTTTTCTTCAAAAGTCACTTCTTTTACAAGCTCCGGAATCTGCGTACCCTGATAGATCGCAAGGATTCCGTCTCCCACTGCTGCAAAAGTCGTTTTATCAAAATAATGAACTTCCGGAATCAGGTAATCCGTATAATTTTTCGCAAAAACCAGATGATCTACATGATTTTCACCGACACTGTCAAAATTGTAAACCGAAACACAGCTGTTATATTTCGTTCCGGATACCTGAGCAAACGTAATGGCAAGTTTTGTCCCATCTGCGGAAATCGACAGATTCATCGGATATCCCGCATCTTCCAGCGTAAATTTTCCGTCTCCCAGAAGTGTCCCGTCTGATGCATAGATTTCCAGTTTTGCGACACTGCCCTCTTCCATCAGGACAGCTGCCACTCCCTGTTCGGAAACCGCTGCCTGTTTGATCGGAAGCAGTGTTTCGATCTGTCCGGTCTGCTGTGTCTGATCAAACGTATAGATCTGATTACCGTTTTTATCGACAACTGCACCGGCTTTCTCATTTAAGATCAGCATTGGATCCTGCATCGTATAGGTAATACTGAAAAGCAGATTGTTCTTTTCATCGGTATAAGAAATACCGTCTCTGCTGTACTTGAGGATCTTACCGCCAAAAGATGCATACTGGGTCGTCAGCGTATCGTTCCTTTCCGTTGAAGCTGTCACCGTATATCCGGAATAACTTCTGTTATTCAGATAATAGCGGACTCCAAAAATTAAGATGAGCAGAACTGCCGCGATAACGGCATACCGCACATACACCTGCCTTTTATGTTTCCATATTTTTTTCTGATAATCTTGCATGGTTTCATCAGGAGATGAAAAAATATTGATGATCTTTGCCACAAGCATTCTCTCTTTCGTTTTTTTCTGCTGCAGTGTTCCTTATCAAATATGGCACTGCACACTGTCATTTACGACGATTATAACACCGGTATTTATGGAAGTAAAATAATTTCTCCTACCTGAATATAATCTCCGTCAGAAATCCCGTTTAATTCACAGATCTGAGGGATCTTGTCTTCATTTCCGTACCGTTCCCGGCTGATCTTCGCAAGCGTATCCCCCTGCTGAACTATATATTCCTGATAAGCAGGAGCTGTTGTTTCTTCTGCCGGTGTTTCTTGCGTCACCGGTTCCGGTTCTTCCGCTTTTTCCTCGGATCCATCGTTTTGTTGTTCATTTTCATCATTTTCCGGTTCCTCTGTTACCGGAAGTTCTTCTAAGATCTCATCCTGTCCGACCGTTTCTTCCACTTCTCCCGGAAGCTCTTCCACGATCACCGTATCTTCAAAAGTTTCCTGTACTTCCTGCGTATCCGCAATTCCGGAAAGCCGCTGCTCCATGATCTTGATCCGATCCATCTGATTTTTCAGTGTCACTGCTCCCACCAGAAGAAGCAGTGCCGCACACACTTTGATCCCATAAGATATGGCCTGTTTTTTCCGCTGTGCCTGATCTTTTTTCTTTTCCTGTAAGATCTTTCTGAAATTCGCCATTGCAACATCCGGTTTTTCACTTTTTTTCTTCATCTCTTCCCCTCCGTTTTTTTCTGTCAAAAACTGATGCATCGCTTCATTCTTTTCATGATAAACATAATATCCCGGCTGTTTTGCAAAACGGTTTCCGTCAAATCCCCAGAATACCGTTTCCTGCTCCAAGGGTTCTACTGAAAAAAGGAGCTTGTCTGCTCCGGAAAAATAAGTCCGGTGCGTTTCTTCGAGCACATCCGTTTTTTCGGTCGAAATTCCTTCTCTGGAAATAAACCAGCCAAGAATTTCCTGTTCCGGAAAATACTGCGTACATTCCTGATAGATCGTTCCCCAGATGATTTCCGTAAACTGATATTTTCCCTGCTTTTCTTCTACATGTTCCACAGGCAGGGCACTTTTAATATAAGACTGCCGTTTTCCGCCGCTCTTTTTCGTATTCCCAAGCAAAATGGCAAGTTTTGTTTTTTCATCTGATTTCGTACTGTATTGAAGCAAAAAAGTATGTACCTCATCTTCGATATAAATTCTTTTGTAGTCCTTCGGTTCCCCGATCTGCTTTACATTTTTAGGTTCCTGAACATTTCCGTCTTCTGTGGGATTTTCTTCTTCGTGATAGATCAGTTCGATCATGCTCCTGTGCCTCCTTTATACTTTCCGCTACTTTTTCAGTAATACGGTTTTTCATTATCCTAACACGTACAAACTGTAAAATTTGTAGGAGTCTGTCGAGAT
>CAZWLV010000084.1:0-6291 GCA_964634715.1 uncultured Lachnoclostridium sp.
CCCCTTTAATTTATCATATTCTTAATCCATATCAGCCAGCAGCTTTTCTACACTGGCAAGTTTTACACAAAGTACAAAAACTTTTGATGCAACCTGCATTTCTTCGATGGAAGGGAAAGTCGGTGCAATTCGGATATTAGAATCTTCCGGATCTTTTCCATATGGGAAAGTAGCACCTGCACCAGTCATTACAACACCTAATGCTTTACATTTTGCAACGATCGCTTTCGCACAGCCCGGCATAGAATTAAAGGAAATAAAGTATCCGCCTCTCGGCTTGATCCAGCTTCCGATTTCAAGTCCGGCAAGTTCTTTTTCCATCGTATCTAAAACAGCAGCAAATTTCGGTCGAAGAAGTTCTGCATGTTTTTTCATATGTGCATTCAGCCCATCAATATCTTTAAAGAATCTTGCATGACGCAGCTGATTGATCTTATCATGTCCGATCGTCTGTACTGTCATATGACTCATAATAAATTCAATATTTTCAATAGAAGATGCGATCGCTGATACACCGGAACCCGGAAAACTGATCTTTGAGGTGGAAGCGAATATGTATACCATGTTTGGATTGCCCGCTTTTTTACATTCTTCCAAAATATTTAAAATCTCATCATGAGTTTCATCATACAAATGATGGATACAATATGCATTATCCCAATAAATACGGAAATCTTCCGCAGCCGGTTTTAAATTTGCAAACCGTTTAACTACTTCATCAGAATAGGAGATTCCTGTAGGATTGGAATATTTCGGAACACACCAGATTCCTTTTACTGCAGGATCTGTATTAACGTAATGTTCTACGAGATCCATATCCGGTCCATCTTCGTGAAGCGGAATATTGATCATTTCAATTCCAAAGGTTTCCGTGATCTTAAAGTGTCTGTCATATCCCGGTACCGGACATAAGAATTTTACTTTATCCAGTTTGCACCATGGAATAGAACCATTAACACCATGAGTTACAGAACGTGAAATCGTATCATACATGATATTCAAACTGGAATTACCGCAAACAACTACATTATCTTTTTCTACAGACATCATATCTGCAAGGAGACGGCGGCATTCACCGATTCCATCCAAATCTCCGTAATTACGTGTATCGTTACCGAGCATCGTTCTCATATCTGAAGAGCTGTTGACTACATCCAGCATTGGCATGCAGAGCTCTAACTGGGAAAATCCTGGTTTTCCTCTTGCCATGTTCAAGTTTAACCCTTTGGATTCCATGGTCTTATATTCTTCTTCCAAAGCGGCTTTTAAAGTGAGTAATTCGTCTTTTGTTAAATCCTTATACGCTTTCATCATAATTCCTCATTCACTTTCCTAAAGTATTCTCAAAAACGAGTATATGTGTATATTTGTATACAATCGCTCAGAACAATCTCATTATATCGAAAATGTAACAAAATTACAACACTATTTTTTGAAACTCCCCACAGCAAAAAGAAACTATTTTTTCAGTAATCACTCTAAAATGAGCGGACATTAACTAAAACGCCTATTTTTTTGCCAAAAAAGAAACATTTGTTTGCGTTTTGATCACGGGTATGTTATGATAACTATTATAATTAACGAAAATATGTTTGGGAGGTAAACATATGGCATACGGAAAGATTAGTGAAAAACAATCCCAGATTTTATCCTATATCAAATCTGAGATTTTAAGTAAAGGATACCCGCCATCAGTAAGAGACATCTGTCAGGCTGTAAATTTAAAATCTACTTCTTCCGTTCATTCCCATCTGGAAACTCTGGAAAAGAACGGTTACATCCGACGTGACCCGACAAAACCACGTACGATCGAAATCCTTGATGAAAATTTCGGAATTTCAAAACGTGAAATGGTCAACGTTCCGATCGTAGGCACTGTTGCAGCAGGACAGCCGATCCTTGCCGTAGAAAATATTGAAAGCTATTTTCCGGTTCCGGCAGAATACATGCCGAATCAGGAATCTTTCATGTTAAAAGTCAAAGGCGAGAGTATGGTAAATGCAGGTATTTTTGACGGAGATTATATTCTGGTAAAACGTCAGAGTTATGCAAAAAACGGAGAGATCATCGTTGCATTGCTGGAAGATTCTGCTACTGTCAAAACTTTATACATTGAAGACGGACATTTTCGACTTCAGCCGGAAAATGATTACATGGATCCGATCATTGTTCCATGCGTTGAGATCATTGGAAAAGTATTTGGTGTATTCCGAATTTTCGAATAATCTGCATAAATGATTGAATTTTAAAGTAAACGCAATGAATGTTAGTTTTAGGAGTCGCATTTACTTTGAAAATTTACAAATCTGTATAAATTTTTGCGAAAATCAAAAATAAGCTTGCTTTTTGTAAAAGAATCGTTTATGATTGCCCTTGTACATGACTGGCGGAAACAGCAGATGCTGCGTAGGAGTACCTACAGGGAATGTACATGAGATAAGAAACAGCCGACCGCCTGGGCACATTGGAGACAGTGTGTTCAGGTGGTCTTTTTTTATGTGAGCAGTGAAAAAAACGGTGTGCCTGCATGCAGCTTTGGCAATCACCGCATTAACCTGAAAAATTCACAGAATTTACTTACATAAGTAAATTTAAGACATCTGTAACATCTGTAAACATATTTTTTATCATGGCAGGAAACAGGAGGATATTAAAAATGGAAAAAATTTCAATCTATGAGGAACTTCAGAGCAAAACTTATCCGGGAAGAGGAATCGTACTTGGAAAGTCTGCTGACGGCACCAAAGCCGTATGTGCTTATTTTATCATGGGAAGAAGTGAAAACAGCCGTAACCGTGTTTTCGTAGAAGAAGGACAGGGAATCCGTACACAGGCTTTCGATCCGTCAAAGATGGTTGATCCAAGTCTGATCATTTATGCTCCTGTAAGAGTTCTGGGAAATAAAACGATCGTTACCAACGGTGATCAGACAGATACCGTTTATGAAGGCATGGACAAACAGCTGACATTCGAACAGTCTTTACGTTCCAGAGAATTTGAACCAGACGGACCAAACTACACACCTAGAATTTCAGGTGTCATGCATATCGAAAACGGCAGCTATAATTATGCGATGTCGATCCTCAAGAGCAATAACGGAGATCCTGATTCTTGTAACCGTTATACATTTGCTTATGAAAATCCAAAAGCCGGAGAAGGACGTTTTATCCACACTTATGAAAAAGATGTAAATCCACTCCCAAGCTTTGAAGGAGAACCTACATGGATTTCAATCGATACAAACGATATTGATACATTTACGGATAACATCTGGACAAGCTTAAATGAAGATAACAAAGTTTCCCTGTTTGTAAGATTTATTGATATTGCAACAGGAACCTATGAAACAAGAATTGTAAATAAAAACGTATAATTTAAAAACATTTTCATTTATACAACTCACAAAAAAGGAGCAATTATCATGAACGAAATTCAGTTAAAATATGGATGTAACCCAAATCAGAAACCTTCCAGAATCTTTATGGAAAACGGATCAGATCTTCCTGTAAAAGTACTCAGCGGAAAACCTGGATATATCAACTTTTTAGATGCATTCAACGGATGGCAGCTCGTAAAAGAATTAAAAGAAGCAACTGGTCTTCCTGCTGCAACCTCTTTCAAACATGTATCTCCGGCAGGTGCTGCCGTAGGACTTCCATTAGATGATACTTTGGCAAAAATCTATTGGGTAGACGATCTTGGCGAATTATCACCACTGGCTTGTGCATACGCAAGAGCAAGAGGTGCTGACAGAATGTCTTCTTTTGGTGATTTCATCGCATTATCTGACGTTTGTGATGCTGATACGGCAAAATTGATCAAACGAGAAGTTTCAGACGGTGTGATCGCTCCTGGTTACACAGATGAAGCACTGGAGATCCTTGCATTAAAGAAAAAGGGGAATTACAACGTAATTCAGATCGATCCGGAATATGTACCTGCTGAACTGGAAAGAAAACAGGTTTACGGCATCACTTTTGAACAGGGAAGAAATGAATTAGACATTAACGGAGATCTCCTTTCTAATATCGTTACAGAAAATAAAGAAATCCCTGCAGAAGCACTGATCGACTTAAAGATCGCACTGATCACTTTAAAATATACCCAGTCAAACTCTGTATGTTACGTAAAAGGCGGTCAGGCAATCGGCATTGGTGCAGGACAACAGTCCCGTGTACACTGTACAAGACTTGCCGGTCAGAAAGCTGATAACTGGTATTTACGTCAGTCACCAAAGGTACTCGGACTTCAGTTCCTTGATACATTAGGACGTGCTGAGAGAGATAATGCCATCGATGTTTACATCGGAGATGAATACGAAGATGTTCTGGCAGAAGGTGAATGGCAGAAACGTTTTAAAGTAAAACCGGAAGTATTTACCCGCGAAGAAAAGAGAGCCTGGTTAGATGGCAATACCAATGTTGCACTTGGCTCTGATGCATTCTTCCCATTCCCGGATAATATCGAAAGAGCAAAGAAGAGCGGTGTAAAATACATTGCACAGCCGGGCGGTTCTGTACGAGATGATCTCGTTATCGAATGCTGCAATAAATATGATATGGCAATGGCATTCACAGGAATCCGTTTATTCCATCATTAATTTATGACATTTTTCTAATTATAGTTGGGGGTTAAAACAGGCAGACGATCACAAAATTGTGGTGTCTGCCTGTTTAGGTCTTTCTTTTTATTTCAAAAACATGTAGTATATACTAAGAATGCAGCTAAGGTCAGTTCATCATAGATTCTGTATTTCATATAACAGAAAACAGCACCTTTCATGCACAAAACAAAGATCAGGAGACAGAACATGAACGAAAAAGAAGAAAAACACGTCAGACGCGTGCGTTATAAAGGAACACATCCGAAAAAATTCAGTGAAAAATATAAAGAACAAAACCCGGAAAAATATGCCGATACCATTGAAAAAGTCATCAGTAAAGGAAGCACTCCTGCCGGTATGCATATTTCTATCATGGTTCAGGAAATCCTTGATTTCTTACAGATCCAGCCGGGTCAGAAAGGATTAGATGCAACGCTTGGCTACGGCGGACATTCCACGGAAATGCTGAAATGCCTGCAGGGAAAAGGACATCTTTACGCATTAGATGTCGATCCGATAGAGATCGTCAAAACAAAAGAACGTCTGGCTTCCCGTGGCTTTGGTCCTGAAATCCTTACCATCAAACAGATTAATTTTGCCAATATCGATGAGGTTGCTGCCGAAGCAGGAAAATTTGATTTTATCCTTGCCGATCTGGGTGTTTCATCCATGCAGATCGATAATCCGGAACGTGGATTTACTTATAAGGCAGAAGGACCTTTAGATCTTCGTTTGAATCCGGAAAAAGGAGAATCTGCCGCTCAAAGACTCCATTCTATGGATTATGAAGAAATCGTCGGTATGCTGGTGGAAAATTCAGATGAACCTTATGCAGAAGAAATTGCAGAAGAAATCATCAAGCAGAAACGATGCGGCGGAATCAAAACAACAACGGATCTTAGAAATGTCATCGAACGTGCCTTGACATTTCTTCCGGCAAAAGAGCAAAAAGAAGCTGTCAAAAAAGCTTGTGCAAGAACTTTTCAGGCACTTCGCATTGATGTCAACAGTGAATTTGAAGTTCTTTACAGTTTTCTTGAAAAGCTTCCGGATGTTATGGCTCCCGGCGGAAGAGCAGCAATCCTGACGTTCCATTCCGGTGAAGACCGACTGGTCAAAAAAGCATTCAAAGAATGTTATAAAGCAGGAATCTTCAGTGACTATTCTAAAGATGTGATCCGTCCGTCTGCGGAAGAATGCAGCCGGAATCCAAGAGCAAAATCTACAAAAATGAGATGGGCTGTAAAAGCTTAAGAAACTTTTTGCAATGAAAAAATTTTTAAATACGACATCGGAGGAATTTATGGCAGACTTTTCTAAATTAAATGATTTACCGACAGAAGTAAAAGAATTGATCGTTACAGGACAGGCATTGATCAACGATGCAAATGATACATTAAAAGACAGATATTGTAACTTTGACCTTACATCAAAAAGACAATTAAAAAGTGACTGTGCGAAAGTTGAGAAATGTATTCAAAAACTCTTGTCCGGCAAGATCACAGATAAAAGTATCCAGCAGTTGGAATCATCTGTAACCTGTCTGAAAACATCTTACACAGGACTCAAAGCATTCTTTTCAAGATAAAAATGCAAAAAATACAGATCTGAAACATCTGTGAAAATTACAGGATCATTCTTTTCAGATGCAAAAAGCAGGAGACCAGTAAAGGTTCCCTGCTTTCATT
>CAZWLV010000085.1:0-1798 GCA_964634715.1 uncultured Lachnoclostridium sp.
TTTATGGGAAAATATGTAATGGCACTGGATGCCGGAACGACCAGCAACCGATGCATTTTATTTGATAAAACAGGAAAAATGTGCAGTGTGGCACAGAGGGAATTTAAACAGTATTTTCCGCAGCCGGGCTGGGTGGAACATGATGCAGATGAGATCTGGGCAAGCCAGCTGGGGGTTGCGGTGGAAGCCATGAATATGATCGGTGCTTCCGCAGAAGATATTGCAGCGATCGGTATTACGAATCAGAGGGAAACCGCCATTGTCTGGGATAAAAATACAGGCATTCCGGTATATCATG
Organism: uncultured Lachnoclostridium sp.; assembly: GCA_964634715.1. Classification (GTDB taxonomy): domain Bacteria; phylum Bacillota; class Clostridia; order Lachnospirales; family Lachnospiraceae; genus HGM12587. Next base: position 299 of record CAZWLV010000085.1, read on the forward strand.
CCATTGTATGGCAGTGTCGGAGAACTTCGGAATATTGTGATTCCCTGAAAGCCAAAGGTCTGACAGAGGAGTTCCGCAAAAAAACAGGGCTGGTGATCGATGCTTATTTTTCGGGAACAAAGATCAAATGGATCTTAGATCATGTACCGGGAGCCAGAGAGAAGGCAGAAGCCGGAGAACTGCTTTTTGGAACGGTGGAAACGTGGCTGATCTGGAAGCTGACCAAAGGTGCTGTTCATGTGACGGATTATTCGAATGCATCAAGAACCATGCTTTTTAACATCAATACACTGGAATGGGATGAAGAGATCCTTACGGAATTAAACATTCCAAGATCCATGCTCCCGGAAGTGAAGCCTTCAAGCTGTATTTATGGTACGGCAGATCCGTCTTATCTGGGAGGTGCGATCCCGATCGCAGGGGCAGCCGGAGATCAGCAGGCAGCACTGTTCGGACAGACCTGTTTTCATGCAGGAGAAGCAAAAAATACTTACGGAACCGGCTGTTTTCTTTTGATGAATACAGGGGAAAAACCGGTGTTTTCCGAACATGGACTGGTAACGACCATTGCGTGGGGCTTAGACGGTAAAGTGAATTATGCACTGGAAGGTTCGATCTTTGTCGGCGGAGCAGCGATCCAGTGGCTTCGTGATGAGATGCGTCTCATTGATTCGGCAGCAGATTCAGAATACATGGCAAAGAAAGTAAAAGATACCAACGGCTGTTATGTCGTTCCGGCATTTACAGGGCTTGGTGCACCGCACTGGGATCAGTATGCCAGAGGAACGATCGTGGGAATTACCCGTGGAGTTAACAAATATCATATCATTCGTGCAACGTTGGAATCCATTGCTTATCAGGTTAATGATGTGCTGGAAGCCATGAAAGCAGATTCTGGGATTGAATTATCCGCATTGAAAGTAGACGGTGGTGCCAGTGCCAATGATTTTCTCATGCAGACACAGGCGGATCTGATCCATGCACCGGTCAACCGTCCGGTATGTGTGGAAACGACTGCAATGGGAGCTGCTTATCTGGCAGGGCTTGCCGTAGGATATTGGAAAAATAAAGAAGAAGTGGTCAGAAACTGGTCGATTGATGCCGTATTTAAGCCGGAGATCGAGAAAGCAGAACGGGAAAAGCGGATCCGGGGCTGGAACAGAGCAGTCAAATACGCTTATGGCTGGGCGAAGGAAGAGTCAGTGTAATACCGATGTACTTAACAGTACAGCACGTAAGAATAAGAAAAGGCTTTAGGGTTACTGTGCATACAGTATGTGTGTACAGTAACGTTTTAGGTAAAATTTTGGCAAAGGTTATCGAAAGTGCATTGACATTCTAAAGTACGGATTGTAAAATCAAGGCAGTAAAAAGGGAGTAGTTGCATGCAGGCAGCATGTCCTAATCTTCGTCAGGACGTCTAAAGAGACCGGGGATTAGGTAACGATTGTTGAACAAGACTTTTTGCGTACATTTTGTGTACGCAGAAAGTCTTTTTTT
>CAZWLV010000085.1:1898-6171 GCA_964634715.1 uncultured Lachnoclostridium sp.
GCACAAGAGCGTTTACAGACTTATGGAAAAAATATATTAGAGGAGCAGGGAAGGAAAAGTACATTTTTGGTGTTTCTTGGACAGTTTGCAGATCTTTTGGTCATTATTTTGATCATAGCGGCGATCATTTCTATGCTTTCTGGAAATGTAGAGAGTACGATCGTCATTTTTGCAGTGATCCTGTTAAATGCAGTTCTTGGAACAGTTCAGTATGTGAAGGCAGAGAAATCACTGGATTCTTTAAAAGAATTATCTGCACCTAAAGCAAAAGTTTTCAGAGACGGGATCCGAAAAGAGATTGCTGCAAAAGAAGTCGTTCCGGGTGATCTTTTAATGCTGGAAGCCGGAGATCTGATCGCAGCAGATGGAAGGATCCTTGAAAATTTTTCTCTTCAGGTAAATGAAAGTTCTCTGACAGGGGAATCTGCCAATGTGGAAAAAAATGATGAAACGATCGGGACGGAAGCTGCATTGGGTGACCGTTATAATATGGTATTTTCCGGAAGTCTGGTCACTTATGGAAGAGCCAATGTTTTGGTCACTGCTACGGGCATGAATACGGAAATGGGAAAGATTGCCGCTTTGATGAATGCGACAAAGGAAAAAAAGACACCGTTACAGGTTAGTCTTGATGAATTCAGTAAAAAACTTGCAGCGGTTATTATGGGGATCAGTGTCCTTGTATTTGGACTGAGGATCTGGCAGGGAGATCCGCTGCTGGATTCTTTAATGTTTGCAGTTGCACTGGCAGTTGCGGCGATTCCGGAGGCACTTGGTTCGATCGTTACGATCGTACAGGCGATGGGAACGAGAAAAATGGCGGCGGACAATGCCATTATCAAAGATCTGAAGGCAGTGGAAAGCCTTGGCTGTGTTTCTGTCATCTGTTCTGATAAGACAGGGACACTGACGCAGAATAAAATGACCGTTCAGGAAGTTTACATTGACGGAGCCTGTGTAAGACCGGAAGACCTGCATCTGACATCTCAGGTTCACAGATATCTTTTGTATGCAGCGATCTTAAATAATGATTCGGTCATTCACAGCGGAAAAGAGATGGGAGATCCGACAGAAACCTGTCTGTTAAATATGGCGAGAAAAGCAGGGCTTGATCGTGCAGGGATTACGGAAGAAGATATCCGGAGCATGATGCCAAGGCTTGCAGAGCTTCCGTTTGATTCTGACAGAAAACTGATGAGCAGTCAGTATCAGATCCACGGAGTACCGACGATGTTGACCAAAGGGGCAGTTGATGTTCTTTTGGACAGAGTGAAAAATATCATTTCTTCAGAAGGGATCCATCAGATCACAGAGGAAGAGAAAAAACGGATCTTAGAACAAAATCAGACATTTTCGGAAAATGGTCTGCGTGTTCTGGCATTTGCTTATAAAGAATGCGAGGGAGACCAGTGTCTGTGCATGGAAGATGAAAAAGATCTTACGTTTATCGGTCTGGTTTCCATGATGGATCCGCCAAGGGAAGAGTCTAAAGCAGCAGTCAAAGATGCCATTCGTGCAGGGATCCGTCCGGTGATGATCACGGGAGATCATAAAGTAACGGCGACAGCCATTGCAAAGCAGATCGGGATCTATCAGGAAGGGGATCTGGCCGTTACCGGGCAGGAGTTAGATCAGATGTCCGATCAGGAATTGGAGCAGAAGCTGGAACATATTTCTGTTTATGCCAGAGTATCACCGGAAAATAAGATCAGGATCGTAGATGCATGGCAGAAGAAAGGGCATATCGCTGCCATGACAGGAGACGGTGTGAATGATGCACCGGCATTGAAAAAAGCAGACATCGGAGTTGCCATGGGGATTACCGGTACGGAAGTGTCGAAAGATGCCTCTGCAATGATCTTGGCGGATGATAATTTTGCAACGATCATGAAAGCGGTGCTGACCGGAAGAAATGTTTACAGAAATATCAGAAATGCCATTCAGTTTTTACTTTCCGGAAATATGGCGGCGATCTTAGTTGTATTGTTCTGCTCTGTGATGGCACTGGATACGCCTTTTGAGCCGGTACATCTGTTATTTATCAATCTTCTGACGGATTCCCTTCCTGCATTGGCCATCGGTATGGAACCATCAGATCGGGAATTGTTAAAAGATCATCCAAGAGATCCGAAAACCGGGATCCTTACAAAAGACTTTATGATAAAACTGGCAGGATATGGTCTTTTGATCGCAGCGGTTACACAGACAGCGTATGGGATCGGAGCACAGAAAAATGCCATGACGGCAAGTACGATGGCATTTGCGACACTGACACTGGCAAGGCTTTTCCACGGATTTACGTGCCGAAGTGAACGCTCTTTAAAAAAGATCGGGATCAGGAGCAACCTGTGGAGTGTGGCTGCATTTTGTACGGGTACTGTTCTGCTGGCGGCGGTTCTTTTTGTGCCGAAGCTGCAGGAACTGTTTATGGCAGAAGCACTTAACATGGTTCAGATCGGCTGGATCGTATTGCTGGCTGTACTTCCGACCATTTGTATCCAGACAGGAAAAATGGTTAAGGAATGGCTAAAAAGGGCTTAGGTGAATTGAAAAACAAAAATCCATTTGTTAGTATATTTTCTGGCTGTGCAAGGACGGTATGATCCGTCTGAAAATGCAAAAAATGCATTTCCTATGGGCATGGTCAATGAGGAAAGGAAAAAACTATGAGCATTACAAATTTGATGGGACTCTTAGGAGGTCTGGCATTATTCCTTTACGGAATGCAGATGATGAGTACGGGGCTTGAATCGGCAGCCGGAAATAAAATGAAAACGATTCTGGAAAAGCTGACGGCAAACAGATTTTTGGGAGTTCTGGTAGGAGCACTGATCACCGCAGTGATCCAGTCTTCTTCTGCAACGACGGTTATGGTTGTTGGTTTTGTAAATTCCGGTATGATGACACTGAATCAGGCGATCTGGATCATTATGGGTGCGAATATCGGTACGACGATCACAGGACAGCTGATCGCATTAGATGTCGGAGCGATGGCACCATTGATCGCATTTATCGGCGTTGCAGCAGTTGTATTTTTGAAAAACGAGAAGATCCGTCATATCGGGGAAATCTTGGCAGGACTTGGCGTTCTCTTTATCGGTATGGATATGATGGGAGCAGCCATGGAACCGCTGGCGGCTTCCGAATCTTTTGTCAGCCTCCTGACAAAATTTGAAAATCCGCTCCTTGGAATTCTGGCAGGAACCGCATTTACTGCACTGATCCAGTCTTCTTCTGCATCTGTTGGTATTTTACAGGCACTTGCAGGCAGCGGCGTGATCGGTCTGAAAAGTGCGGCATTTGTACTGTTTGGTCAGAATATCGGAACCTGTATCACTGCATTTTTAGCATCCATCGGTACCAGTACCAATGCAAAGAGAACGACCGTGATCCATATCCTGTTTAATGTATTTGGTACGATCGTATTTACGGTACTTTGTATTGCAACACCGATCATCGCAATGGTGGAAGGCTGGACACCGGGAAATGCACCGGCACAGATCGCAAATTTACATACGATGTTCAATATCGTAACGACACTGTTATTATTGCCGGTGGGCGGTTATTTAGGAAAGATCGCAACTTTGATCCTGCGTGATAAAGCCGGTGAAACTGAGATCGAAGAAATGCATGTAAAACATTTACTGGATATGAGACATATCAACAATGATAAACTTGGCGGTGTTTTGGTGTGTGAAGAAGGAATCCGTCAGGAGCTGATGCGAATGATGTATATGGCGAGAGAAAATGTATCGGAAGCCTTTGATGTCGTGATCGAAAAGAACAAAAGTAAACTGGCAGTTGTGGAGGAAAGAGAAGAATATGTGGATTTCCTGAACAAAGAGATCTCTACATATATTACAGCAGCGATTTCGCATGAAACGACGACTTCCGGAAGCCAGATCTTTAACAGTTTGTTTTCTATTTGCAGCAACATTGAAAGAATGAGCGATCATGCGATCAATATCGCCGGTTATTCCAAGATGCTTTCAGAAAAAAAGATCACATTTTCTGAGGCAGCCGGAAGCGAGCTTGCACAGATGAAAAAGATCTGTATGGAAGTTTTTGAGGCACTTTTAGAAAGACCGGCAGATTATGTGGAATGGCATGAAAAAGTGGCATGCATGGAACAGAAGATCGACGATATGACAGCATTGTTCCGTGACAATATGTACGGCAGGATCCATGCAGGAAAGTGTACCGATGAAGGAAGCATTCTGTTTGCGGAAATGCTGACGGATTTTGAACGTATCGGAGATCATGCACTGAATAT
>CAZWLV010000086.1:0-6114 GCA_964634715.1 uncultured Lachnoclostridium sp.
TTAGAAAAAGGGACTGAAAAATCAGTCCCTTTTTTGCACAAATTAATTGTATTTACGTTTTCTAGCCGCTTCAGATTTTTTCTTACGTCTTACGCTTGGTTTTTCGTAATGTTCTCTCTTACGAATTTCCTGCTGAATACCTGCTTTCGCACAGTTTCTTTTGAATCTGCGTAAAGCGCTATCTAAAGTCTCGTTTTCTTTTACGATTACATTTGACATAGACTCACACCTAACCTCCCTCCAGTTGTGTATTGTGCATAATACAACTGTATGGGTATTTTTACTGCACTCATGTTATTATAGGGCATGACCTAAATATTGTCAAGCGATTTTCTGATTTTTTATACTATTTTTTCTCAGAAAAATCATTACTGTACACACATACTGCATGCACAGTAACGAAAATCAACTTTTTTCCATAAGAAGTTTCTCATCTATGAAGATTATAACTTCCATCTGCTTTTTTCATGCCGCTAAATACTGCATAACATCCGCTTTATCAATACCTGTACACTGTTTATGAAATTAAGCTAACTGAGCTGCTGCCACTTCTTTTGCTTTTGCAATGGCATCATCAATACCAGCTGGGTTTTTACCGCCGGCCTGAGCCATATTTGGACGGCCACCGCCGCCACCGCCTACAAGTTTTGCAATCTCTTTGATGAGATTTCCAGCATGTGCTCCGGCTTTCATTGCACCGTCTGTAGCAGTTGCCATCAGGTTTACTTTTCCATCAGCATCAGATGCGATCACAACGATACCTTCGCCGATCTTCTCTTTCAGCTGATCACCAAGTTCACGAAGTCCGTTCATATCGACGCCGGATACTTTTGTAGCCAGCACTTTCATGCCGTTTACTTCTTCTACCTGATTCATAACATCTCCAAGAGCATCTTTCGCAGCTTTGCTCTTTAAGGATTCATTTTCACTCTGAAGTGCTTTCACTTCTGCCAGTAAATGTTCTACCTTTTCTGCTGCTGTTGCTGGAGTTCCTTTTACAAGTTTTGCGATTTCTGCAAGCTTGTTTTCCATTTCTTTATAATATGCAAATACGCCTTCGCCTGTTAAAGCTTCAATACGGCGTACCCCTGCTGCTACACCTGCTTCAGATACGATCTTAAAGGAACCGATCACGCTTGTATTTGCTACATGTGTACCACCGCAAAGTTCTTTAGAGAAATCACCCATAGATACAACACGTACATCTTCTGCATATTTTTCTCCGAAAAGTGCCATCGCTCCTGTTTTTTTCGCATCTTCGATATTCATGATCTCTGTCACAACCGGAAGTGCTTCCTGAATTTCTTTATTAACCAGTTCTTCTACTTTTGCCAGTTCTTCTGCTGTCATCGCCTGGAAATGTGCAAAGTCAAAACGAAGTCTGTCCGGAGTTACGAGAGAACCTTTCTGTTCTACATGATTTCCTAAAACAGTCTTTAACGCTTTCTGAAGAAGATGAGTTGCACTGTGGTTTTTACAGGTTGCATTTCTTCCTTCCGGACAAACGCTTAATGTTACCACATCACCAACTTTGATCATGCCTTTTGTCAGTTTACCAACATGACCTACTTTTCCGCCGCGAAGTTTGATCGTCTCAGAAACTTCAAACACAGCATCTCCAACAGTGATCACACCTTTGTCGCCTTCCTGACCGCCCATGGTTGCATAGAACGGTGTTTCTTCTACAAGTACAGTTGCTGTTTCTCCTACTGTGATCGCTTCTGTCAGTGCAGTTTCTGTCGTAAGAACAGTCACTTTAGATTCTGCTGTCAGGTTGTCATATCCGACGAATTTCGTAGTGATCTCTGCAGCGATCTCGTCATATACTGTTGCATCAGCTCCTATATAGTTAGTTGTTTTACGTGCTTTACGAGCCTGGATTCTCTGTTCTTCCATATAAGCCTTAAAGCCTTCTTCATCTACATCGAAGCCTTTTTCTTCCAGAATCTCTTTTGTAAGATCCAGTGGGAATCCATAAGTATCATATAATTTAAATGCATCTGCACCTGCTAAAAGTTTTTTACCTTCTGCTGTCAGTGCATCTTCCATTTCACCTAAGATTTTCAGACCGGTATCGATGGTTTTATTGAACTGGTCTTCTTCCTGTGTTAATACTTTGAAGATAAATTCTTTCTTTTCTTCCAGTTCCGGATATCCGTCTTTGCTGCCTTCGATCACAACTGCACTTAAACCTGCAAGGAATTTTCCTTCCACACCAAGTAAACGTCCATGACGAGCTGCACGTCTGATCAAACGGCGGAGAACATATCCACGACCTTCATTTGTCGGCATGATACCGTCAGAGATCATGAATGTTGCAGAACGGATATGGTCTGTGATCAGTCGGATAGATACATCTTTTTCTGCATCTTTGTGATATTCACAGTTTGCGATCTCGCAGACTTTATCACGAAGACTTCTGATCGTATCAACATCAAAGATAGAATCTACATCCTGTACTACAGTTGCCAGTCTTTCCAGACCCATACCTGTATCGATATTTTTCTGAACCAGTTCTGTATAATGGTTATGTCCATCGTTGTTAAACTGTGTGAATACGTTGTTCCATACTTCGATATATCTGTCACATTCACAGCCTACGGTACAATCCGGTTTTCCACAGCCGTATTTTTCACCACGGTCATAATAAATTTCTGAACATGGACCGCAAGGACCTGCACCATGTTCCCAGAAGTTATCTGCTTTTCCAAAACGGAAGATTCTTTCCGGTGCGATTCCGATCTCTTTATTCCAGATTTCAAAGGCTTCATCATCTTCTTCATAAACTGATGGATAAAGTCTGTCTGGATCAAGACCTACCACTTCTGTCAAAAATTCCCATGACCAGTGAATTGCTTCTGTTTTAAAGTAATCACCAAATGAGAAGTTACCGAGCATTTCAAAAAATGTACCGTGACGTGCTGTCTTACCTACATTTTCAATATCCCCTGTACGAATACATTTCTGACAGGTTGTTACTCTTTTTCTTGGCGGAATTTCCGCACCTGTGAAATATGGCTTTAATGGTGCCATACCTGAATTGATCAATAATAAACTATTGTCATTTACCGGAACCAAAGAAAAGCTCTTCATAGCCAAATGGCCTTTGCTTTCGAAAAATTCCAGAAACATCTTTCTTAATTCGTTTACGCCGTACTGTTTCACTTTTGTCTCCTCCAATTTTTACGCTTCTTTTTCAGATTTTGCGTCTTTTCTGTCGCGTAATTTTTTCCCGGCAAGAATACCGACAAAGCCGGCTGCTGCCAGAACCACCATTTTGAATAAAGTCTGTAACAATGTAGTTAAGAACATCTTTTACCTCTCTTTCTCAAATACCTCATCATGAATGAGGTCAGCACCGTCTGCAGCTGCTGTTGCAAGCTGGTCACAGCGCTCATTGCGGGCATGTCCATTATGACCCTTTACCCAAATATAGGTTACTTTATGAGGTTCCATGGCTTTTAAAAGACGCTGCCACAGTTCCTTATTTTTGACCGGTTTTTTAGCACTGTTCTTCCAGTTATTGCGAAGCCAGCTGCCAACCCAGTTCTGATTAAACGCATCAACCACATATTTGGAATCTGAATATAATTCCACTTCACATGGTTTGATCAACGCTTCCAATCCCACAATGGCTGCCATCAGCTCCATGCGGTTATTGGTCGTTTTTACGTAACCCTGACTAAACTCACGAACGTGTTCCGTACCGTTTGCATCCGTATAGGATAAGATTGTTCCATATCCTCCCGGACCATCAGGATTCCCTCTTGCTGCACCGTCAGTGTAAATTTTAACTAACATATTACCTCCTGTTCGCGGTGCTCCCACCATTGCCTATTTTATCCGAAACGTAAAGATTTTACAATACTTTTATCTGAGAAACTCAACAAAGTGCTGATTTTTCGTAAAATAACCATTGTTTGCGAGTTTTCCGGCTGCTCATGTAAACCATGAGAAACACACTCTGCGAGTTTCGCAGGGTATCGCACTGCTCTTCAAATACTTGTGCAAATGGAAAAATCGGCACTCCCAAAGGAAGTGCCGAACAGTTTTATCTATCATTTCATCATATGAGAGTTTATGTAAAATTCCCACAAACATCTGTCATCTTACTTTGCATCTTATAAGAAGATATATTTGCAGATAAACAGAATTGATAAGATATACATTAATGGGCTTAATTTCTTTTCTTTTGCTTTTCCTGTAACAAGTGTCAGTACTGTATAAGAGATCACACCGATTACGATACCTTCTGAAATACTGTACATGATCGGCATGAACAGGATTGTAAGGTATGCAGGAATTGCTTCTGAGAAATCTGTAAAGTCGATCTTAGCAACGTTGCACATCATATGGAAACCAACTACGATCAGAGCCGGAGCTGTTGCAAATGATGGAATGGATAAGAACAGTGGGCTTAATACGATAGAAACGAGGAACAGAAGTCCTGTTACCATAGATGTTAAACCTGTTCTTCCGCCTGCCATAACACCTGATGCACTTTCTACGAAAGTTGTAACAGTAGATGTACCAAGAACAGCACCTGCTGTTGTACCTACGGCATCTGCCATTAACGCACCTTTGATTCTTGGAAGTTTTCCTTCTTCATCAAGCATATCTGCTTTCGATGCAACACCGATCAGAGTTCCTAATGTATCAAAGATATCTACGAATAAGAACGCAAATACAACGACGATCAGGTTTCCGATACCAAGTTCAGAAATATCTGCTTTAAATACAGCACCAAAAGTTTCTCCTAAAGATGCGAAGTTCCAGCCTGCTGAGAAGTTCGGATATAAAGAATACCAGCCTGCTTCCGGGTTTGGTACATACAGACCAGCTGCCTGACAGATCATACCAAGTACCCATGTAATGATGATTCCAAGGAAGATATCTCCTTTTACTTTTTTAATTACAAAATATGCTGTGATCAGCACACCAATGAGTGCAAGTAATGCTGTAATACCTTCTGTTGAGAAGTTTGCTTTAAATGACTGATAAGTTACCAGTGTAGAATCATTGTTTACTACAATGTTTGCATTCTGAAGTCCGATAAATGCAACGAACAGACCGATTCCGGCAGAAACTGCTGTTTTTAAAGTCAGTGGAATTGCATTAAAGATTGCTTCACGGACATTTGTTAAAGAAAGGATGATAAAGATCACACCTTCAATAAATACTGCAAGAAGTGCTGTCTGCCATGAAACATTCATACCAATACATACGGTATAAGTAAAGTAAGCATTCAGACCCATACCCGGTGCCAGTGCAAACGGATAGTTTGCCATCAGTGCCATACATGCACATCCGATAAATGATGCGATTGCTGTTGCAAGTAAAACTGCATTAGAATCCATACCTGATGCGGAAAGAATTGATGGATTAACTGCAAGGATGTAAGCCATTGTCATAAAGGTTGTAACACCTGCCAAGACTTCTGTCTTTACATCTGTTTTGTTTTCTTTCAATTTGAAAATCTTTTCTAACATTGTTAGTCCTCCTCTTGTTAGTTCCTATCGAAACAGACAATTTTTGTCATCTGCTTCTCCAAAAAGACATCTAAATCATATCAGATTTCTTTTTTTATTTCCAATCGTATTTTTTCATGAGTTTTAATAAGTATAACTTATAAATAAACTTATTTTTCATAAGCAATACAAAAGAACAATGGATTTGCTCAGATACACTTTATCGTCACTAAATGATGATACACACCATTCCTCCGTTCGAATCATTGACGATCTTCTGCATGGTTTCCTGCAGTTTCACCTGACTTTCCTCTCCGATCTGATATACTTTTGATTTGATCCCATCTTCTACCAGTTCTTCGATCGATTTACCGAAAATATTGGTATTCCAGATGCTTCCGTCTTCTTTATCTGAACTTTCGATATATTTCATCAGATCGGCCGCCTGTGTTTCTGTTCCTACTAACGGCGATATTTCCGTTTCGATATTTGCACGGATCATATGGATCGAAGGTGCTGATGCCCGGATCTTAACGCCGTACTTGCTTCCCTGTTTTACAATGGCAGGTTTTTCCAGTACAATTTCTTCTCTGATCGGCATAACAACACCGTATCCTTTTTGCCTTACAGCATCGATGGCATACTG
>CAZWLV010000087.1:0-6067 GCA_964634715.1 uncultured Lachnoclostridium sp.
ATAGACAGATACTTCCACGCAGACTTTTCCTTTTTTGGTCTCATACTTTTTGCCTTCATAGACAAATTTTCCAAATCCACGGTAAGTAACTACATCGCCTGTCTTTAACTGATAACTATTATTTTCACATTGTTTTCCGCCCACAAATACTTTCTTTTCCCGAAATGCCAGCACACTCTGGCTTCGGGAGAGATTGCACAGCTTTCCAAGAACTGCATCGATCCGCTCTGATGCGGCTGTGACTTCTCTTTTTTCTAATACTGGCTTTAAGATCTCCGGTATCTCTTCCATGATCGTACAATTCATGGAAGTATGTTTCACCTGCACCAGATTTTCTGCAATATACGGAGCAATCTTTTCTGTGCAGAAAATATATGCCTTTTTCCCTTTGACCGCAATATCTCCTACGATTTCCCGCTCTATCCCAAGATTCATGATCGCTCCCAGAAAATCCCGGTGTGTAAACTGATCTGCAAATTTCTCCATCAAAGGTTCTGCCTGAATACAGCTGATCGGAAATGGCTCTTCATAGCCGAAAAGCTCTTCGGAACCAAAACGGATCATTACACGTTCACAGTTTTCTGCACCTCCGAAAATGGTATATGGAACATAAGAAATTTCCTTTTCTATTTCATAAAATGCATTCATTTCTGCCAGATTCAAAAAATTCGTGAACAGATACTGGTTATTGCGGTATGATTTTTCCGCCAGCTCCAGAAGCCGTTTTTTTAATCGTTCCACATTCTGCTCCTATCCTGCAAACTGGCTGTTGTAAAGCTCTGCATAAAAACCGCCTTTTTCCAAAAGCTCCTGATGATCGCCCTGTTCAATGATGTTTCCATCTTTCATTACAAGGATCTGGTCTGCTTCCCTGATCGTAGAAAGTCGGTGTGCTACGATAAAGCTGGTACGTCCTTTCATCATCTTCGCAAATGCTTCCTGGATCTTGATCTCTGTTCTCGTATCGATCGAAGAAGTCGCTTCATCTAAAATAAGCATCGGCGGCAGGCAGAGCATTACTCTGGTGATACAAAGCAGCTGTTTCTGTCCCTGTGATAAACTTCCGCCTTCTTCTCCAAGCACCGTATCATATCCCTGTGGGAGACGTTTGATAAAATCGTGTGCTCTGGAAGCCTTTGCTGCTGCGATCACTTCTTCCATCGTCGCTTCCGGTTTTCCGATCACGATATTTTCCTTCACAGTCGCATTCCGGATCCATGTATCCTGAAGCACCATGCCGTAATTCGTTCTAAGAGATCCTCTCGTAAGATCCTTGATCTCATGACCATCTACTTTGATCTTACCTTCCTTGGTATCATAAAATCTCATCAAAAGATTGATCAGTGTCGTTTTTCCGCAGCCCGTTGGCCCTACGATAGCGATCCTCTGTCCCGGTTTTACCGAAAGATTAAAATCACGGATCAGTTCTTTATCGGCAGTATAGGAAAAATACACATGTTCCAGTGAGATCTCCCCTCGAACATCGTTTAACTCTTTTGCATCGGCCGCCTCTTCAATCTCCGGTTCTTCTTCGATCAGCTCAAATACCCTTGCTGCACAGGCGAGTGCATTCTGCAGCTCGGTGATCACTCCCGAAATCTCATTAAACGGCTTGGTGTACTGGTTCGCATAACTTAAAAAGCAGGTCAGCTGTCCGACGGAAATACCTCCGCCAAGGGCAGAGATCGCTCCGGTGATCCCGACACCGGCATAGATCATGCTGTTGATAAAACGGGTGCTTGGATTGACCAGTGAAGAGAAAAAAGTCGCATTCAACGAATATTTCTGCAATCTTCCATTGATCTCATCAAACTCTTCCTGATTTTCATCTTCGTGTCCAAATGCCTGTACGACCTTCAGATTTCCTATCATTTCTTCGATCAGGGAAGTCTGTTCTCCTCTCGTTTCAGACTGCATTTTGAACATCGTATACGTTCTTTTTGCAATAAATGCAGCGACAAACAGCGACAGCGGTGTCAGTAAAACAACCACCAGTGCGATTTTGATATTGATATCAAACATAAAAAATAACGTTCCGATGATCGTCAAAACACCGGTGAAGAGCTGGGTAAAGCCCATCAGAAGACCTTCTGCAAACTGATCGACATCAGCGATCATACGGCTGACGATATCTCCATAAGAATGACTGTCTACATATTTTAACGGCAGTCTTTCCAGCTTTTCAAAGGCTTCTTTTCTGATATCCTGTACCACACAATACGTAATATGGTTATTGATCACATTCATCAGCCACTGAAACACCGCAGTTGCGACGATCACAACGATCATTTTTTGAAAGATCTTAAAAAGTCCGGTGAAGTTCACCATTCCTTTTGCAACGATCCCGTCAACGGCATCTCCTGTCAGGATCGGCAGATACAGATTCAGGATCACAACTGCGATTGCCATCAGCAGGGAAAGCAGCACCAGCCACTGATATTTGCGGATCTTTTTTAATACTTTTTTCATCGTAGATGATTTATTCATCGCTGTCCTCTCCTTCCGCTTTCTGATACTGGGAATCATAAATTTCCTGATAAACACTGCAGTTTTCCAAAAGTTCTTCGTGAGTTCCAAGACCTGCAATCTTACCGTCTTCCAGCACGATGATCTTATCCGCAAACTGAATGCTGGAAGTACGCTGAGACACGATAAATGTTGTCATTGTATTTTTTCTTTTCTTTAATTCTTTTCTCAGCTTTGCATCTGTCGCATAATCCAGTGCCGAAGTACTGTCATCTAAGATCAAAATCTCCGGTTTTCTGACCATGGCTCTTGCGATCGTCAGTCTCTGTCTCTGACCTCCTGAGAAATTTTTTCCGCCCTGTGCTACCGGTGCTTCCAATCCATGATCCAGCTTTTCTACAAATTCTTTGGACTGTGAAACGATCAGTGCTTCTTCGATATCTTCCTCCGATGCATTTTCATTTCCCCATAAAAGGTTGCTCTTAACGGTTCCTTTAAATAACACTGCTTTCTGCGGAACAACCCCTGTCTTTTGACGGATTTCTTCCATCTTATATTCACAAATCGGTCTTCCGTGATAACGCACCGTACCGGAAGTTGCATCATAAAATCTCGGGATCAGATTGACCAGTGTCGTTTTTCCGGATCCGGTACCGCCGATCACACCGACCGTTTCTCCCGGAAATACGGAAAATGTAATATTCGATAAGGATTCTCCGCCTGCATTGGCATACGCAAATCCCACATGATCAAATTCAATGACCGGAACATCCTTTTCTTCTGAAATCTCTGCTCTTCCCTCATCTTTCATGCTGCTCTGAACCTCAAACACATGACCAATACGATTAGCACAGGAAAGTGCTTTTGTGATCACGACGATCAGGTTTGCCAGCTTGATCAGTTCCACCAGAATCTGCGAAATATAATTGATCAGGGCAACGACCTGTCCCTGCGTCAGATTTCCAAGATCGACCTGCAATGCTCCGGTATAGATCAAAAGCACCAGTCCCAGATTGATGATCACATAAGTCACCGGATTCATCAGACCTGAGATCTTTCCTACGGAAAGCTGCATTCCCGTCAATTCTTCGTTTTTCTTTTTAAAATTTCCGATTTCTTCTTTTTCTTTATGAAAAGCACGGATCACACGGATCCCGGTCAGATTTTCTCTGGTCAGTTCCAGTACTTTATCCAGCGATTTCTGTACCCGCTTGTACATCGGCATCGTAATGACCATGATCCCGAAAACCACAAGACTTAACAGCGGGATCACGCCTAAAAAGATCATGGCACATTTTACATCTACCGTAAAAGCCATGACCATCGCTCCGAACACGATAAACGGTGATCTCAAAAGCAGACGGAGTGTCATATTGACTCCGGACTGGATCTGGTTTACATCACTGGTCAGTCTCGTGATCAGCGTCGAAGTTCCGATGGTATCGATCTCTGTATAAGAAAGACTTTGAATGTGCTGAAATAATGCAGACCGAAGCTCTGTCGCCACACCAACTGCCGCCTTTGCAGAAAAGAACTGTGCCGTAACAGAGGCTGCAAGCCCTACCACACCAAGCAGGATCATGATTCCGCCCATACGGTATACATAGCCAAGGTCATTCCCACCAATTCCACGGTCTACAATGGCTGCCACTACCAGCGGAACCAGCAGTTCAAAAGAAGCCTCCAAAAGCTTGAACAGCGGCGCCAGTACGCTTTCTTTTTTATAATTTTTCAAATAAACCCATAATTTTTTCATATTTTTATTCCATTTTGATTTCTTTTTTCAGAGGGAACTTCCAACTTTCCTTCCCTCTCCTGTTACATAACGATGAGAAGCTCACTCCTCGAACTTCTCAAGTATCGCAGTACTCGCCAAATCCACATGCGATCATGCGATGTTTCTTACTGCTCACATAAACAGAGGCAACACCTGAAATTCTCCGTGCTGCCCCTTTTGTTCCTTTTTTATCTTACGTTTCCCCACTATACATCCAGTCTGATCTCTCTGCCGGAATATTCATAAGCAGAAACTTCGATTCCTGCTGCCTGCAGCATTCGTTTCGAAGCAATGACCGATGGTGTTCCGTCGTATTTATTATCTCCATATACAACCGTTTTAATCCCCGACTGTATGATCGCTTTGGCACATTCATTGCACGGAAACTGTGAAACATACAATCTGGCACCGTCTAAATTTCCACGATAATTCAGGATCGCATTTAACTCCGCATGGGTTACATAGGCATATTTGGTATCCGCAAATTCTCCCACTCTCGCCCATGGAAATTCATCATCTGAGCATCCGGTTGGAAAACCGTTATAACCCATGGATAAAATTTTATGTTCCCTGCTGACGATACAGGCTCCCACCTGTGTATTCGGATCCTTAGATCTCATTCCGGCCAGCTTTGCAACTGCCATAAAATACTCGTCCCATGAAATGTAATCTGTCCGCTTATCCCCCATAATGATCTCCAATCCTAGCCTTCGATCTTCGCAATTCTTCTCTTATGACGTTCGTCATTTGAAAACGGTGTATCTAAAAATGTTTCTACGATCTTTAATGCCAGTCCAGGACCTAAAACTCTTGCTCCCATTGCCAGCATGTTTGCATCATTATGTTCTCTTGTTGCTGCTGCGGAAAAACAGTCAGAACAAAGTGCACAACGGATCCCCGGTACTTTATTGGCTGAAATGGAGATTCCGATTCCGGTACCGCAGATCACGATCCCTCTTTCACATTCTCCGGAAGCAACTGCTTCTGCTGCTTTACGTCCATATTCCGGATAATCTACGGAATCTGTGCTGTAACAGCCAAAATCTTTATATTCCAGTCCTTTTTTTTCTAATAATGTCTTTACTTCCTGCATCAATTCGTAACCGCCGTGGTCGCATCCTAACGCTATCATATCTTTCTCCTTTGCTTTTCCTTATTTCATCTATTTTAATCCATTGCATCGAAGATCACTTCTGCCATGGTTTAAAACTCTATTCTACGACAAGAACCTTATGTCCGGCTGCCTTCAGCAGACGGTTCATAATGGCACTTCCCATCGCTCCTTCCGTGAAACTTTCCGAATAAATGATTTTTACATCACTTTCGTCAAATTCCCTTAAAATGGCATACAGATGACTGCTGATGGTCAGCTCATCTGCTCTTGTACCGATACATTTTACAAGACCATTTTCATAATTTCCAACGGATTCTTCTGTTCCGATGATCCCTGTTTTGATCCCCTTAGATTCATTTTCCATCGTCAGGGCATTGATCTTTGCAGCAACTGCTTCTGTGGTACCTTCTACAATGATCAGATCTGCTTTTGGTGCATAATGTCTGTACTTCATCCCCGGTGCCTTCGGCGGCGTTTTTGAATCTGCCGACAGCCCTTTGTCGATCTGAACTTCACCTACCACTTCTTCCAGCATTTCTTTTGTAATAAATCCCGGACGAAGGATCGTCGGAATCTCTTCTGTCAGATCTACGATCGTAGACTCAATCCCGATCCCTACGGCACCGCCGTCTAAGATCAATGGAATGATCCCATTCATATCTTCTGCCACATGTTCTGCCAATGTCGGACTTGGTCTGCCGGAAGTATTT
>CAZWLV010000088.1:0-6033 GCA_964634715.1 uncultured Lachnoclostridium sp.
TATTTTGTTAATTTTTCAATCGCAACTTTCACTCTATGGATCGTTTCTTCTTTACCGATGATCTCCATGATTTCTGTTGCTCCTGCCGGAGTCATCTGTTTTCCTGAAACCGCAGTTCTGATCGGCCATAATGCATAACCGTTTTTGCAGCCTTTTTCTGCTACATATCCCATCAGCATTTCATAAAGAGCATCATTTGTATACTCTTCCTGTGCTTCTAAAATCGGAAGAAGTTCTTTTAATACCTCTAATGAAGTTTCTTCATTTGTTTTCATCTTCTTATGGCAATACATTGCTGTATCATATTCCGGTAATTCTTCAAAGAAATCGATCAGATCTTTGATATCCGGGAACACTTCGATACGTGTTTTTACCATTTCAGCGATTTTCTTAAGGTCATAATCCTTTGTGATCACTTCTTTTATATATGGAAGTGCCATTTCATAGAATTTATCAAAATCCATTGCCTTAATGTATTCGCCGTTCATCCATTTTAATTTCGTGTAGTCAAAAACAGACGGAGCTTTTCCCATGTGACGATAATCAAATGCTTTGATCAACTCTTCCAGAGAGAAGATTTCTCTGTCATCTTCCGGACTCCATCCAAGAAGTGCTACAAAATTGACGATTGCTTCCGTTAAAAATCCCTGTTCTAATAAATCTTCATAAGAAGAATGTCCGCAGCGTTTTGAAAGTTTTTTATGTGTTTCATCTGTGATCAATGGACAATGAACATAAACCGGTACTTCCCAGCCGAACGCTTCATACAAACGATTATATTTTGGTGATGAAGATAAATATTCATTACCACGAACAACATGTGTAATTCCCATCAAATGGTCATCTACAACATTTGCAAAATTATAAGTCGGATATCCATCAGATTTGATCAGGATCATATCATCCAGTTCTGCATTATCGACAGTAATATCTCCATAAATTTCATCATGGAATGTTGTTGTTCCAGTCTGCGGATTATTCTGTCTGATAACATAAGGTTTTCCTGCTGCCAGATTTGCTTCTACTTCTTCTTTGCTTAAAGAAAGACAGTGTTTATCATAGATCATGATCTCTTTTCCGGCAACTTCCTGTTTTAAGCTTTCCAGACGTTCTTTATCACAGAAGCAATAATATGCTTCTCCTTTTTCTACTAATTTTTTTGCATATTCCAGATAGATTCCGGCTGCCTGTCGTTCACTCTGGACATATGGACCTACACCGCCGTCTTTATCCGGACCTTCATCATGGATCAAACCTGTTTTTTCCAAGGTACGATAAATAATATCTACCGCTCCTTCTACATAACGTTCCTGATCTGTATCTTCGATACGAAGAAGGAAATCGCCTCCTTCATGCTTTGTGATCAGATATGCATAAAGAGCAGTTCTTAAATTTCCTACGTGCATACGGCCTGTTGGGCTTGGTGCAAATCTCGTTCTTACTTTTTTCATAACGCACTCCTATTTATCACTTATAATCAATACGAGCAGGACGATAAGCCGGGTTATGTCGTTGAATGTTCATCTATCTAGTCCTGCTGTTGCCAACAGGCTCAAGCGACCTACCTGAAACTGACGGGCCGCCATATGTTTCTTTTTGGTCTTGCTTCGAATGGGGTTTACATATGCCCTGCAAGTTACCCTGCAGGCGGTGGTCTCTTAAGCCACCCTTCCACCCTTACCGGCAAAAGCCGGCGGTATATTTCTGTTGCACTAGCCTTGGAGTCACCTCCACCGGACGTTATCCGGCATCCTGCCCTGTGAAGCCCGGACTTTCCTCACCTTATCGTCATGTCATAGACATCCGAAAAGCCGCGAACATTTGTCCTACTCATATCAATAATCTGTATTTTAACACATTTTAAACTCTAAAACAACTGCCACCGATAAATTCTCTTAAAATTGAATTATTTGGTATCGCATTGCTGTCCACTCCTACAAAATAATCCATGAATTTTAACAGCCTTTTCGCTTCTACATATTCCGGTTCTTCCGGTGAAATGCCAAAAAGCAACGGTTCTGCATATTGTTTTAAAACTGCCAGTTCATAGATCAAGGCAGAATTAAACACTACATCTGCGGAATCCTGATAAGGGAATATATTTTCTTCTTCCCCTTTTCGGACAGATGCCCACATATCAATGGTCTTTTTCGCAGATGCACCCCTTGTTCTTGCATCACGGATCATTCTTCTGATCAGCCTTCCATCTGTAGTCGGAATCCGATTATGTTCATCAATATTTAACATCGTCAATGCACTGATATAAATCTTAAATTTACTGTCTGCCGGAAGATTATACGACATAGCATCATTCAGGCAATGGATTCCTTCAATTACCAGCACGTCTTCTTTTCCCAGTGTCAGAATCTGCGTTCCTTTATACTCTTTTTTTCCGGTAATAAAATTAAACTCCGGTATTTCCACTGTTTCCCCAGAAAGCAAACGATTCATATGATCATTAAAAAGTTCTGTATCCAATGCACCCAGACATTCAAAATTATATTTCCCATCTGCATCTTTCGGAGTTTTTTCTCTTTCCACAAAATAATTATCACATGCGATCGGATGAGGTTTTAACCCATGTGCACGCAGCTGTACCGATAACCTGTGAGAAAATGTTGTTTTTCCTGAAGAAGACGGTCCTGCGATCATAATAATGCGTTTAGACGGATCAGATGCGATCATCCCTGCAATATCACCAATCTGTTTTTCCTGAATCGCCTCCTGTACCAGGATCATTTCCGCAAAATTTCCTTTTGAGATCAGATCATTGAGTTCACCCACTGTAGAAAGTTCCAGTTTTTTTCCCCATTCTTCTGTTTTTCTCAAAACATCAAACACTTTTTTGCTGAAAGAAGCTGGTTTCACAATCCCCGGCTCTTCCCTGCGAGGGAATTGCAAAATAAATCCATCCTGAAAAACTTCCAGAGCAAACCATTTCAAATAAGAAGTATTCGGCACCATATATCCATAGTAATAATCCTGAAAACCGCCGATACTGTATATATTTACTTTAGAAGCACGTCTGTAACGAAATAATGCTGCCTTATCTTCCATCCCATATTCCGCAAATCTGGAAACTGCTTCCTGTGTATTGACCACTTCCTTTTGAATCGGAATCGCTGCTTCCACATATTTTTTCATCTGTGCTTCTACTTTTTTCGTAAATTGACAATCTGTTTTTAAACTGCCGCTAAGTGTACAGAAATATCCGGAACCTGCCGAAAATTCTACTCGAACTTTTCCGATTTCTTCCCGCGTATATAGTTCATAAATCGCCTTCAGCATCAAAAGGGTCGTACTTCTCCGGTAAGAATTATACCCCGGATGTTCACTGAAATAAACCGGTTCCAGAACACAGTCTTTCTTTAACTTTTTAGTAAGTTCTTCCAGTTTTCCATCAACTTTTACCAGAATGATCTCATCTGACCGTTCCGGATAATTTTCTTTCATGATCTCTTCATAAAGAGTTCCTTTTTCATAGCTTTTTACAACATTTCCAAGAGTCACATTTTTCATAGCCTCACCTCTCGTTCCAACTGTTCCTTAACCATCCGGCATTTCATAAAAAGATACTTAGATCATACAACTTCTTTCAAATTTTCAGAATTTCTATATAACTTCAAACGGATGCCGGATCTTTGCCGCACTCACTTTGAGCTGCGGACATTTTTTCTCAAGAAACTGACACATATCTTCTATATAAATATGTTCAATCCCATAATGCCCTGCATCTATGATCGGCAGAAAATCATCTTTTTGATCAATCCCCGTATGGTGATCGATATCTCCCGTCACCAAAACTTCTGCTCCAAGCAAATGACAGTTTCCGATCACGCTTCTTCCTGATCCCGGACAGATCCCCATAACAGAAATCTCCGTATCAGCATCTCCAAAGAAACGCACTGACGGAATCGAAAAACGTTCTTTTACGAAAAGGGCACATTCCCTTAAAGTCATTTTTTCCGGCAGTTTTCCGACTTTTCCGATCCCAATCCCATCTGCCACTTCTTCTAATGTCCGGCATTCTGTCATCCCAAGACGTTCTGCTGCAAGATCTGCCATTCTGCAGCTGTCATAATTCGTATGAGTTGACATATAACACAAGCCATTTTCAATCATTTTTATAACTCTTCTTCCATTAAAGGAATCTGTCGTTACCGAAGACAATGGTGAAAAGATCATCGGATGATGTGTGAGGATCATATCCGCTCCATTTTCTATCGCCTGATCAATCGTTTCTTCCGTTGCATCTAAGGCGACAAAAACATGATGAATCTCTTTTTCACGATCTCCTACCTGAAAACCTGTCTTATCTCCCGGCACAGCATATTTCACCGGAAATTCCCGTTCTAAAAGATCGATCAATTCTTTGCATTTCATTTTCTTTTTTCCTTTCAATCTTTTCCTGAGCAAAAATAGATTTTCTTTGCAAAACCAAGGCAGCAATACTCTTTCAACATGATTTTGTACTATGATTCCATAACCAGCAGCACATCTTCATATTCTCCGATCAACCGACGGATCTCTTCTGCCCTTACAGTGCTTTTTTCAGTAGCTTCTTCTTCTAATTTTCCTAAGATCGTCTTTTTCGCAGAAATTTCTCTTTCCAAAAAAGCTCGTAACACTTCCGGTTCCTGCAAAACTTCCAAACGGCCGAATCGGTACTCCTGAACGCTTAATTCCCGACGTTCCTGATTTTTCACTGCTTTAAACATCGGATAATATTTTCCCTCTTCAAATACCATATGCTCTTCTACGATCTCATATCCCTGTTCATCCAGCCATGCCCGGACTTCTGCCACCTCCGACTGCGGCTGCAAGATCAGTTCTTTTAAAGATTCTGTCGTTTCAGGAAAGGCACTTAAAATTCTGATCATCAAAGGGCCTCCCATTCCGGCGATCAGCACGCTATCTGCTTCTCCCGGCTTTAACGCCGCTAACCCATCGGACAATCGTGTTTCTATTACATTTTTCAATCCTGCCTCTGCAATATGTAAATCCGCACGTTCCAGCGGACCTTTATTTACATCCATGGCGATCGCACCGGAAATCTTTTTATTTTCATAAAGATAAATGGGAACATATCCATGATCTGTTCCCACATCTGCTAATCGATTTCCTGCAGTGACCATCGATGCAACTGTCGATAATCGTTTTGATAACTGCATATTAATCCAAATAATCCTTTAACTTTCTGCTTCTGCTCGGATGGCGAAGTTTTCTAAGTGCTTTCGCTTCAATCTGACGAATACGTTCACGGGTAACATTAAACTCTTTTCCTACTTCTTCCAGAGTACGGGCACGACCGTCATCCAGACCAAAACGCAGTCTTAATACTTTCTGTTCTCTTTCTGTCAAAGTTCCCAAAACTTCATTTAACTGCTCTTTTAAGAGTGTAAATGTCGCTGCTTCTGCAGGCACCGGCACATGATCATCCTGAATAAAGTCACCAAGATGAGAATCTTCTTCTTCACCGATCGGTGTTTCCAAAGATACCGGTTCCTGAGAAATTTTCAAAATTTCCCTTACACGTTCTACCGGCATATTCATTTCTTTTGCAATTTCTTCCGGTGAAGGTTCACGTCCTAATTCCTGAAGAAGCTGTCTGGATACTCTGATCAGTTTATTGATCGTTTCTACCATATGCACCGGAATACGGATGGTTCTTGCCTGATCTGCGATCGCTCTTGTGATCGCCTGACGGATCCACCATGTTGCATAAGTACTGAACTTATATCCTTTTCTGTAATCAAATTTTTCTACCGCTTTGATCAGACCAAGATTTCCTTCCTGAATCAGATCTAAGAATAACATTCCACGTCCTACATAACGTTTTGCAATACTTACTACCAGTCGGAGGTTTGCTTCTGCAAGTTTTTTCTTTGCTTCTTCATCTCCTTCTTCCATACGCTGTGCAAGTTCAATCTCTTCTTCTGCACTCAGCAGCGGCACTTTACCGATCTCTTTCAAATACATACGAACCGGGTCTTCAATACTGATCCCTTCCGGTACGGAAAGATCGATATTTTC
>CAZWLV010000089.1:0-5970 GCA_964634715.1 uncultured Lachnoclostridium sp.
TGGTCAATCTGAACATCCTCTGGATTAGTAGTAAATGAAAACGGAACAACTCTTTCATCACCGAATTGCTCTTCCATTTTTGAAAAATCTACACTATTTTTATCAATTCTTGCCGGTGTACCTGTCTTAAAACGATACATTTTTATTCCAAGTTCTTTCAGACACTCTGTCAAATAGTTTGCAGCCTGAAGACCATTTGGACCTGTGTTCATACTCACATTTCCGTAAATACATCTTGATTTCAAATAAGTTCCTGTGCAAAGAATTACCGCTTTGCATCGATAAATTCTTCCAGATAATGTCTGAACCCCTGTTATTTTTTTATCTTCAACAATAATATTAACAACTTCATCCTGTTTAATTTCCAAATTCTCTTGCGTTTCCAAAACTCTTCTCATTGTGCGGCTGTACCATGCCTTGTCAGCTTGCGCTCTCAGTGAATGGACTGCAGGACCTTTTGACTTATTCAGCATCTTGGACTGAATAAATGTCTGATCAATTACTTTTCCCATTTCACCGCCCAAAGCATCTATCTCTTTTACAAGATGTCCTTTGGAACTTCCTCCTATGTTAGGATTACATGGCATCAAAGCTATACTATCTACACTCACTGTAAATACGATAGTTTTCCATCCAAGTCTTGCTGTCGCAAGTGCAGCTTCGCATCCTGCATGACCTGCACCAATTACAACTACATCATATTTATCATTATTTTCCCATGCAGAATTTACTGAATATTTCATTAACTAAATCTTCTCCTATTGTTTCTCCTGTAATATTTCCTAGTGACTCATATGCATCTAATAAATCAATGGAATAAAAATCTTCTGGCATTCCCATATCTATACTTTCTAAAACCTTATAAAGTGATCTGTAGGAATCACGCAATGCGGTTTTATGTCTGATATTTGTAATATATATTTCATCATTAAAAGAAATATCTCCATTAAAAAACATTTCTTTTAAGGTCTCTTCCAATTCTTGAATTCCCTGTCTTTTCTTTGCAGACACTTCAATTATTGGAAGTTTTACTATTTCTTCACTTGCTAATGAATGAAGGTTTACATACTCATTCATGACATCTTCTTTTGTAATAACCATATCTAAATCTGTTTTATTCAGCAGTATGATTGCTTGTTTTTTGTGAATCATCTTTAATATTTCGTAGTCATTTTCATCTAATGGATTCGATGCGTCTATTACATAGATGATCAGATCAGCCTCTTTGGCATGATCTTTTGCCTTATCAACACCTATTTTTTCTACAATATCTTCTGTTTCGCGAATACCAGCTGTATCCATCACATTTAAAGAAATTCCCTGAAGATTAATATGTTCCTCCAGTACATCTCTAGTTGTTCCTGCAATATCCGTGACAATTGCTCGTTCTTCTCCTACCAATACATTCAGTAAAGAAGATTTACCTGCATTAGGTTTTCCTACAATTACGGTTTGAATTCCCTCTTTGATTATTCGCCCATTATCACAACTTGCAAGGAGTTTTTCAATCTCTTGGATTAAATCTACAATAACTTCACGAAGTTCTTCTCCATACCCATCCACACTAATATGTTCTGGATCATCCAAAGCTGTTTCTATAAAGGCCGTATGATATATAATTTTTTTTCTGATTTTACTTATTTTATCTTTTACATTGCCTTTTAATTGTTGAATCGAACTTTGAAGCGCATATTCATTTTTTGAAGAAATCAAATCTCCTACTGCCTCAGCCTGTGAAAGATCTAATTTTCCATTCAAAAAAGCTCTTTTCGTAAATTCTCCTGGTTCTGCTGGTCTTGCACCATACTTAATCAATGTTTCCAAGATTCTTTTTACAACATAAACTCCACCATGACAATTGATTTCAACTGTATCTTCCCCGGTGTAACTATGAGGTCCTCTCATTAACATTACCAAGACTTCATCAATCGTCTCTTCCTTATCTACAATGTAACCATAATGGATTGTATGTGATTTTTGATCATTTAATCTTTTTTCTTTTTTTCCTTTATAAACTTTATCTGCAATTTTGAAGGATTCTGGTCCTGACATTCTTACAATACCAATTCCGGAATTACTCATAGCTGTGGAAATTGCAGCAATTGTTGTTGAATATGAATTAAGCATAGTGTCCGCTCCGTTCTTTAATTTCAAATTTTAGACATATCTCATCTTATTATATTAAAAAAAGGAGGTTTTTTAAACCCCCTCTTTCTAATAAAATCTTTTGTTCATCACTATCTACGTCTTACTAATGTAACAACTACTCTTCTATATGGTTCTTCACCTTCACTGTGAGTAGACACAGATGGGTCTCCCTGAAGTGCAGAATGAATGATTCTTCTTTCATACGGATTCATTGGTTCAAGAGAAACTGTTCTTCTTGTTCTTTTTACCTTACTTGCAATGTTCTTTGCCAGATTTTCAAGTGTTTCTTTTCTTCTTCTACGATAGTCTTCTGTATCAAGTTTTACTCTTACATAACCATCCTGCATTTTGTTTGCAACTCTATTTGCAAGATACTGAAGTGAATCTAATGTCTGGCCACGTTTTCCAATAAGGATTCCCATATTGCTGCCTTCCATTGTAATGCTAAGTGCACCTTCTTCATCGATTTCAGATGTAACCTTTACATCTTCCATATTCATTGCATTAAGTACATCTATTACAAATTTTTCACAAGCATCAATTGTTGCCTGTTCTACTTTTGCAAGTTTCACTTCTTCTTTTACAGTTTCTTCTTTTATCTCTTTTACTTCTTTTTCCACTTTTATAGTTTCTGGTTTAGATTTTTTAGACTCTTTCTTAGAATCCTTTTTGTGGTCTTTTTTGAAATCAGATTTCTGAGATTTCTTATATTCTCTTTTTTCTTCTTTCTTAACATCTTTTACAGGCTCTTCTACAACTTCTTCTTTTTCTTCTTCTTTCTTGCGAGCTTTAATAACAGCCTGTTTCATACCGATTCCTAAGAATCCAGCACTTCCTTTTTCTACAACAATATAATCTAAACGATCACTTGTTACTCCTAACTGAATTAATGCTTCTGTAATTGCATCATCCAATGTCTTTGCTGTTACTGTAATATAATCCATAACAGGGCCTCCCTATCATTATTTGTTAGATTCATTATATTTTTTCACCATATTTGCTTTTGAAGCAAGGCTTCCTTCTTTCGCATTCATTCTAGCCTTATTGATTCTTTCTTCTCTCTCTTTTTCACTCATACCAGAACCAGACTGATTTGCTTTATCTTTCATCGTTCTTGTATTCGTCTGAGCCATTGCGTTTACACGTTCTGCGTTTTCTTTACGTTTTGCAGCTTTTTTTGCAGCTTTTTCTTTGTTCTTTTCTACAAGTTCTTCTACAGACATTTTTTTCAAATGTTTATTAATAAAAAGCTGCTGTACACAACGAATTACTGCACTAAAGATCCAGTAAATACCAATACCTGTTGGAAGTGTAAATACCATAAACAATGAAAATAGAGGCATTGTTGTATTCATCGTATTCATTGTCTGAACCATCTGGTCATTCTTGTCCATGTTCTGTTGAGAAATTGACTGTGATAATTTGATACTGATCATCTGTGTCAATGCTGAAAATACTGGCAAGAAAATTGCTGTTATAATAACAACTGCAGCTGGCATTCCGTAAGATCCACTGTTCTTTAACATTTCCCACGGTGTAATTGTTAAACTTGGAATTGTCAAGAACTTGTTCACTTCTGCTGGTGCAGTAGCAATTGCTGGAACATAATCCTGAATATTATAAATTACAGGATAAAGTGCAAATAAGAATGGCATCTGGATTAATAATGGAAGACATCCTCCTGTCATAGATGTACCATATTTATCATACACCTGCTGAATCTCTTCATTCATCTTCATTACAGAAGCCTGATCTTTTTTGTTCTGATACTTCTTCTGGATTGCTTTAATTTCAGGATTCATCACACTTGTAAGTCTTGATGTTTTCTGCTGATTCACAGTCATTGGAAGCATACACATATATACAATAATCGTATATATAATGATAGAAAGACCTACCAGGCCATTATCCGATGGCAACGCACCATCTAAAAAATTATAGATAAAGTTCATTACTTTACCTAACAACCAACAAATCTGTCCTACGATTGGCCAGTTTGCCGCACTCAATAAACTAAAAGTCATTGATTCTTCCTCCATCTTATTAAATTTTTAAGGAACAGGGTCGTAACCCCCTTTGGTAAACGGATTACATCTTAGAATTCTCCATAAAGCAAGACACCCACCTTTCAACGCACCATACTTTTCAATTGCTTGCAAAGCATACTGCGAACAGGTAGGATAAAATTTACAACTGGAATAGCCTTTTAATCCAGACAAATATTTTTGATAGAATCTCACCAATCCTAACAGAATTCTTTTCATAAAACGTCACCTTATATTATTTCATGAAGATGTCCCAAATGCATAAGAGCACTCTCAATATCTTTATAAGCCCGACCTTTGGCACCTGCTCTTGCAACCACAATAATATCAAAACCACACTTGAAACATTCTTCTTTTCTTCGATAACTTTCTCTTATCAATCTTGTCAATCTGTGTCTTACAACACTATTCCCTACTTTTTTACTAACAGAAATGCCTAATCTATTTTTATTCAGGTCATTTCCTATTATATACATGACAAGATACTTATTAGCATACGATTTTCCTTTTCTATAAACATATTGAAAATCCTGGTGTTTTTTTAATGATTCGGAATATTTCATTCTTTACTCCTAATTAAAAATAAATAGAAGAAAAGGCCACATATATGCGGCCTACGCTGATAATTTCTTTCTTCCTTTTGCTCTTCTGCTAGCAAGTACTTTTCTTCCACCTGCTGTGCTCATTCTTGATCTAAATCCATGAACTTTTGATCTCTGTCTCTTTTTTGGCTGGAATGTCATTTTCATTGATATCCACCTCCTTATATTCTTACACGGGTAACTCCCCTAGTTTCACAAATAGACATCATTTGAAATTATATTCAAAAAATCGCTCTACGTCAAGCAATTCCTGCGATTTTATTAAATATTTTTTTATTTCGTTTTCCACATTTTATCCACAAAATGTGGAAAACTTTTGGAAAACTGGTGGATAACATGTGGATTTTAAATTTTTTTGTTTCTTTTTTCTAGAAATCAAGCCATTTTCGACTGTTTATAAAGTTATCCACACTGATTAAACATTGCTTTAATTCTTATTTTGATATAAAATATAGGAGAGTATATGTTAGATTAGGAGTTAATGCAATGAACGTCGTAGAGGAAAAATGGCTCGAGATTATTGAGCATCTGAGAGTAGAACATGAGCTGTCAAATGTATCTTTTTCCACATGGATTCAACCACTTAAAGTATATGATGTGATTGATAACACTGTTTTTATCCTTGTGAACATGAATGCAAGCGTTGAATATATTGAGAAAAAGTACCTTTTGCCACTCAAAGTCTGTATCGCCGAGATTACAGGTACAGAATTTGAAGTCATCTTTATTTCTGAAGATGATGAAAAATTGAATGAAATTCATAATATGTCTATGGAAGCAAGTCAAAAGAAGAAGTCCAAAACTGCTGCGGAGAAAGCTGGACTTAATCCCAAATATACTTTTGACACTTTTGTTGTAGGCGGAAATAATAACTTTGCACATGCTGCATCACTTGCAGTAGCTGAATCGCCGGGACAAGCCTACAATCCCCTCTTTTTATATGGAGGAGTTGGACTTGGGAAGACACATTTGATGCATTCAATTGCTCATTTTATATTAAACAATAATCCAAAGAAAAAAGTTCTCTATGTTACAAGCGAAACTTTTACTAACGAGATGATTGATGCACTGAAAAATGGTCGTTCTTCTGGCACTGAGTCTGCGATGTCTAAATTCCGTGATAAATATAGGAATAATGACGTGCTGCTGATTGACTATATCCAATTTATTATAGG
>CAZWLV010000090.1:0-5921 GCA_964634715.1 uncultured Lachnoclostridium sp.
AGAAAATCCATAGATATTTCATACTTCTCCTATTTCTACTCTTCGTTTTCTAATTCCGCAATCAATTGTTGTTTTCGTTCTCTGTTGTTCCTCCATTTTATCATATCTCACATTTTAATCATAGATAAATTTATTACTGTTCACACAGTAACTACATTTTTCACAAGATCGATCATCATCAAAAATGAGCCGGACTCCTGTCCGGCTCATTTGAATTTCTTCATACTGCATATTATGCTTCGGTCACATTTGCAGAATCTGTACCTTCTGTTTCTTCCGTTTCTGAAATTCCCTTTACTTCATGGAAAATCCGCATAAACTCTTTTCCTGTAATAGTTTCTTTCTCGATAAGATATTCTGCGATCTTATCCAGTGCTTCTCTGTTTTCATTCAGAAGTCTCTTCGCTTCTTCATAGGATTCTTTTAAGATCCTCATGATCTCACGGTCTACTTCTGCTGCAACCTGTTCGCTGCAGTTTAAGCGTGTTCCGTTGTCCAGATACATGCTTTCCTGAGATTCCAGTCCCATCATGCCGAATTTATCTGACATTCCATACTGGGTAACCATCGCTCTGGTAATTCTGGTCGCCTGCTGAATATCGTTAGATGCTCCGGTCGTTACCGTATCAAATACGATTTCTTCCGCTGCACGTCCTCCCAGACATCCTACGATCATTGCTTCGATCTCTTTTTTCGTGTTCAGATATTTTTCTTCTTCCGGTACCTGAAGGACATATCCCAGTGCTCCCATCGTTCTTGGCACGATGGTGATCTTCTGTACCGGTTCTGCATCTTTTTGTAATGCATTGACCAGTGCATGTCCGACTTCATGATACGATACGATCCTTCGTTCTTCCGGTTTCATCACACGGTCTTTCTTTTCTTTTCCTACGAGAACAACTTCTACAGCCTCGAAAAGATCTTTCTGTGAAACTGCTTTTCTTCCATGTTTTACTGCAAGGATCGCTGCTTCGTTGATCATATTGGCAAGATCGGAACCTACCGCACCGCTGGTTGCCAGTGCAATGGCTTCCAGATCTACCGTATCATCCAGATGTACATTCTTTGCATGTACCTTTAATACGTCTACACGGCCTTTCAGATCCGGCTTATCTACAATGACACGACGGTCAAAACGTCCCGGTCTGAGCAGTGCCTGATCCAGTACTTCCGGTCTGTTCGTCGCACCGATCACAAGGCAGGCTTTATTAGACTCGAAACCGTCCATTTCTGCAAGGAGCTGGTTTAATGTCTGTTCTCTTTCATCATTTCCTCCGAAATGGCTGTCACGGCGTTTTCCGATGGCATCAATTTCATCAATGAAAATGATACATGGTGCATTTTTCTTTGCTTCTTCAAAAAGATCACGCACTCGTGAGGCACCGACTCCGACGAACATTTCCACAAAGTCAGAACCTGACAGTGAGAAAAACGGTACTTTTGCTTCTCCGGCAACCGCTTTTGCAAGAAGAGTCTTACCTGTTCCCGGAGGTCCTACGAGAAGGGCACCTTTCGGAAGTTTTGCACCAATGGCTGTATATTTTTCAGGATTGTGCAGGAAGTCTACCATTTCCTGAAGAGATTCCTTTGCTTCATCCTGTCCTGCTACATCTTTAAATAAAATGCCGGTTTCTTTCTGGATATAAACTTTGGCTTTGCTCTTTCCGACGCCCATGACGCCGCCACCGCCGCCCATACGCTTCATTAAGAAGCCCATGGCGATCCAGATCAGAGCCAGCGGTAAGAAAATACTTACCAGTTCCAAAATGATTGAAAACGTCGAATCCGGTATCACTCCGGTCTGCTTAATGCCGGCTGCCTCCAGTCTTTCTACGACCTTATCGTTGCTTTCCACTTTCATGGTATCATAGGTGATCTTATAGATTGACGGCTGGTTTACCGGTGTGATATGAAGCACCTGTCCTTCGATCTCCACCTCAGCGATATTCTCATCTTCGATCATATCCAGAAATTGTGTATAAGTGATCTCTTCGCTTGAAGAATTTCCGCCATTGCCAAAATAGCTCCATGCAAGCATGACCACACTGCATATGATCAGAAACATAAACAATGACTGTTTATTTTTCGGGCTTTTTTTCTGATTTCCACCCCCATTTGGTTCACGGTTCGGGGTTCTGTTTTCGTCCATTCACTTCCTCCTCAATGCACGTTTTTGTTACCGTTCACTTTATCTGCTGTTCATGATCCGTGAACAGTTTATTTACTATATAATCTGGATCCTTCTCTTTTTGGTTCTGAAGTCAGATTGATCTGCAGTTTTTTGAGTACTCTTTCATCTGACTCAGAAAGGATCACGCTGGTATGCATTTCACAGCCTTTTAATTTTCCAAGCTGTTCAATGGCTTTTTTTGCATTTTCATCATGTACCGCACAGACAGACAATGCTAAAAGCATTTCATCTGTATGGATTCGCGGATTTCTGTTGCCCAGATGCTTTACTTTCAGATCCTGGATCGGAAGAATGACTTCCGGAGCAAGCAGATGAATATCCGGCAGACCTGCCAGTTCTTTTAATGCATTCATCATCACTGCTGCACAGGCTCCCAAAAGCGGTGTCGTCTTTCCTGTCACAATGGTTCCATCCGGAAGTTCCATTGCTGCTGCCGGTGCATTGGTCTTTTCTTCCACTTCCATCGCTTTTGCAACGACCAGACGGTCTGTTTCTTTCACTCCTGCCTGATTCATCAGCATTTTCAGTTTAAATAAAGCATCTTCCACTTCTTTGCCTTTGGCTCTTTGTACCAGTGTCGTATAATAACGGCGGATGATCTCTTCTCTGGATGCTGCTGAAACTGCTTCATCATCATAAATACAGTTTCCTGCCATGTTAACACCCATATCTGTCGGTGACTGGTAACGGCATTCGCCATAAATTCTTGTAAAGATCGCATTTAATACCGGAAATACTTCTACATCACGGTTATAGTTGACTGCGACGGTTCCGTATGCTGACAGATGGAACGGATCGATCATGTTGACATCAGCCAGATCTGCTGTGGCAGCCTCATATGCTAAGTTTACCGGATGCTTCAAAGGAATATTCCAGATCGGGAAGGTTTCGAATTTGGCATATCCTGCCAGATTTCCCCTCTGGTATTCGTTATATACCTGTGAAAGACAGGTTGCCATCTTTCCGCTTCCCGGTCCCGGAGCTGTTACTACGATCAGCGAACGGGTTGTTTCTATATAATCATTTTTTCCAAATCCTTCATCACTTAAGATCTTATCGATGTTTGACGGATATCCTTCGATCGAATAATGACGATAGCTCTTTACGCCTAATTTGGTCAGATATTTTTCAAATGCCTGTACTGCCGGCTTTGGTTCATAACGGTTTAATACGACGCTGCCTACATACAGTCCGTAACCTCTGAACACATCGATCAGACGGAGTACATCCTGTTCATAAGTAATTCCAAGATCACCGCGTACTTTTGCATTTTCAATGTCATTGGAATTAATAACGATAATGATCTCTGCCTGCTCTTTCAGCTGTAAGAGCATCTTCAGCTTACTGTCCGGTTCAAATCCCGGAAGTACTCTGGATGCATGATAATCATCAAACAGCTTTCCGCCAAATTCCAGATACAGCTTTCCGCCAAACTGGGCAATTCTCTGTTTGATCTCTCTGGACTGGGTTTCCAAGTATTTCTCATTATCAAATCCATGTTTTAACATAATACACATCCTCTTTATCTGTTTTTTACAATGTTGCTTTAGTGTTCCTTAACCGTATTAGTATATCTGATTTTTTCTCATTTGTATATCTAAAAATCTTTTCCAATTTTAGATTTTTTTGAGCAATTTTTTCAGATACAATATCTCTTCAGAAATTTAAAAAACACGAAAAAATCAGTGAAATGGATTCACTGACCTTTTAGCAAAAACAGATTCTTCCACCACAACAGATATTGCAGACCATATTTGCAATACAGAGTTTCAAACAGAAATCAGAACTGTTCATGGAATATTCTCTGTAAGGTCCCTGCATATCACGATACCACATACCACCGCTTTCTAACTGCTGTACGAGCTGACGATACTGGAAATTTCCCGGTTCCATTGCTGCTGCCTGCTTTGCGTGTTCCAGTGCTGCCACGTTATTGCCGGCACCGTTGTTTGCAACGGCACTGTAGTAATACCACATGGCATTGCGTTCCTGCATAGAATTTAATACATTTAATGCTTCCTTAAAATGTCTGCTCTGTATATAATTTGCTGCTGCACGCATATAATTTTCATAATCACTGCTGCCTGTCTGACGGCTCTGATGACCGCCAAATCCAAAATCACCATATCCCTGAAAACCGCCGCCATAGGCACCCTGCTCTTTTTCTTTCATGATCTGATCATAAGCCTGCTGCACCTGTTTGAATTTTTCTTCGGCTTCTGCTTTGTTCGGGTTGTTGATATTGGCATCCGGATGATATTTCCTGCTTAAATTTCGATATGCTTTTTTTATTTCTTCATCAGAGGCACCCCGGGAAATTCCAAGTACCTGATAAGGATCAAACACCATTATTTTTCTTTCTGTTCCTTTCTTTTCTGCTTCACCTGATCATAACGGCACCATACACCGGAATACAGGATATTTCTTAAAATATCCGTATTTTCTACGATCGGCAGCCGTTCAAAGGCTTTGGAGCATTCTGCCATCATCATTAAGAGCATCTGCTCCGTCTGCGTTTCAAAATCAGGGGATTCGTACAGTTTTTTTAATGAATTATAAGTTCCCTGTTTTAAGTCTGCCTCGATATCTTCATAAGCATCCATCAGATAAATAAATTTACCCAAAAAGAAGCCCATACGCCGTAATGTTTCTTCCCATTCATCCTGTCTGCACGCAAAGATCTCCGCCATGATCTCTCCGAAAGCACCTGCGGCTTCATCGACATTACTGCTTTCTGCTTTTTCATATCCGTGGATCTCTGCCATCTTCTGACAGATCTTTTCGAATTTTTCCGGATATAAGGTCTCTACCTGATGATCTTTATTTTTCAAAAACAGTGCCATCAGACCTTTTTTGATCTTTTTTTCATCATTCCAGTCGTCAAGACATTTTTCATAGGAAAGCAGCAGGTTCATATCTGCCGCATAATCCGTAAATTCATTCTGACGGTATCTGTGTTTTTCGATCGGATGGGCGATACATTTTCTGACTCCACTGACCGTTTCCGGTTCATAAAGGCTTGTCAGAAGCAATGCCAGAAACGTCATATCATAACTTAACGTGATCTGACCTCTTTTTCCGTAACGCTCTTTCAGGCTCTTGCAAAGACCGCAGTAATAGGACTGGTATACGTCAAATTCTCGGAACTTCATCTCCGGTTTATTGACTGCAATATAACCAAACATGATCAGCTCCTTTTCCCGAATTCCTGTTTACATTTTGGACAGGTTACGATAATGGTTCCTTTTCCTTTTGGAATACGGATCTTCTGTTTGCAGAAAGGACAGCTGTAAATGTGATAGATCTTTTTCTGTTCACGCAGCTTTTTATGATTCTCGTATTTGTATTTCCATTTATTCTTTAATTCAAGAAATTTTTGATTTTCCTGATATCTGGCAGAATAGTTCTTAGAGAACATTCTGAAATAAGAATAAATCAAACACACCCAAAACAGCAAGCTAAAAATTGCACTTCTTGTAAAAATATTCAAGATCACAAGAACCAGGCTGACACCTACAAGAAATTTGGACAGGTCATCTGTTCCGTACCGTCCCTGCATAAAACGATAAAATTTTTCTCTCATTGGAATTTCGCTCCTATATTTTTCGTACTGGGTCTAGTTTAAGCGTTTATTGTCGGAAATTCAATGAATTAAGGATAAAAAAGTATAAACAAATCATTAAAAATGGCTGGTTCTTTACAAGTATTTGAAAATTGATTATACTGAATT
>CAZWLV010000091.1:0-3175 GCA_964634715.1 uncultured Lachnoclostridium sp.
CTGAAGCAGTTCGTATCCAGTACGGCGGATCTGTTAACGCAGCTACAGCAGCAGACCTCTTCTCTCAGCCAGACATCGATGGCGGTTTAGTAGGCGGAGCAGCATTAAAAGCTGATTTTGGTAAGATCGTTAACTACAAATAAGTAAAAGATTAGAACAGGTATTATAAAATGAGCAAAAAACCAACCGTATTAATGATTTTAGATGGCTATGGTTTAAATGACAGAACAGATGCCAATGCAGTTGCAGAAGCAAAAACACCGGTCATGGATGGTCTGATGAAAGATTATCCGTTCGTAGAAGGCAATGCCAGCGGTATGGCAGTTGGTCTTCCGGAAGGACAGATGGGAAACTCTGAAGTAGGTCATTTAAACATGGGTGCCGGACGTATCGTATATCAGGAACTGACAAGAATCACAAAAGAGATTCAGGATGGAGATTTCTTCAAAAATGAAGCACTCTTAAAAGCAGTAGAAAACTGCAAAAAGAACGATTCTGCCCTTCATATGTGGGGACTGGTATCCGACGGCGGTGTTCACAGCCACAATACACATCTCTACGGATTATTAGAACTTGCAAAAAGAGAAGGTCTTGAGAAAGTTTATGTTCATTGCTTCCTTGACGGACGTGACACACCGCCTGCATCAGGAAAAGATTACGTTGCTGAGTTAGTCGACAAAATGCACGAAATCGGAGTTGGTGAGATCGGTGTTGTATCAGGACGTTATTATGCAATGGATCGTGATAACCGTTGGGATCGCGTGGAATTAGCATACAATGCACTTGTAAAAGGAGAAGGTGTAGAAGCATCTGACCCGGTACAGGCAATTGCAGATTCCTACGCAGAAGAAGTTTACGATGAATTCGTAAAACCAACTGTTTGCATGAAAGACGGCAAACCGGTTGCAACTGTTCAGGATGGAGACAGTGTGATCTTCTTTAACTTCCGTCCGGACCGTGCCAGAGAAATCACCAGAGCATTCTGTGCTGATGAATTCGATGGATTTGCAAGAGAAAAGAGAATGGATCTTACATTTGTATGCTTCACAGAATATGATGTAACGATTCCAAACAAAACCGTAGCATTCCACAAAGTATCTCTTGAAAATACTTTTGGAGAATATCTTGCAAAATGCGGAAAAACACAGGCAAGAATCGCTGAAACAGAAAAATATGCACACGTTACATTCTTCTTTAACGGCGGCGTAGAAGAGCCGAACGAAGGAGAAGACCGTATCCTTGTAAAATCTCCGAAGGTTGCAACTTATGATCTTCAGCCGGAGATGAGTGCATATGAAGTTTGTGACAAACTTGTAGATGCGATCAAATCTGATAAATATGACGTGATCATCATCAACTTTGCAAATCCTGATATGGTAGGACATACAGGTGTAGAAGCAGCTGCCATCAAAGCGGTAGAAGCCGTTGACGAATGTGTAGGACGTGCGGTAGAAGCATTAAAAGAAGTTGATGGACAGATGTTCATCTGTGCTGACCACGGTAATGCAGAACAGTTATTAGACTATGAAACAGGTGCTCCATTTACTGCACATACAGTAAATCCTGTACCATTCATTTTGGTAAATGCTGATCCTGCTTACAAACTTCGTGAAGGCGGATGCCTTGCTGATATCATCCCAACACTCTTAGAGCTGATGGATATGGAACAGCCGGCAGAAATGACAGGAAAATCACTGTTGGTAAAATAATGGCGCGCATTATTTAGCCTTTTCAAGTGAATGAAATAAAAAGAATCTGCTTATACTATTTTTACGCAGGCGGGGAGAATTTGTGAAGGATCTCCTGAAAGCCTATGGAACTCCCCAAAAGGGTTCGGCGTATTTGCGATAGTATGAGGAGGTTCTTTTTTTATGTTTTTTCAGTATTTACCGATCACGGATATATTTGCAAGAGAAATTTTAGATTCCAGAGGAAATCCTACAGTGGAGGCGGAAGTGACGCTGGCAGGAGAATATACGGCAAGAGCCAGTGTCCCTTCCGGAGCATCGACCGGAAGATATGAAGCAGTCGAACTTCGTGATGGGGAAGAGCGTTATCTGGGACTTGGTGTGCAAAGGGCAGTAGAAAACGTGAACGGAAAGATCGCACCGGTTCTTCGGGGTGTGAATGGTCTGGAACAGCGAACGGTGGATAAAATGCTCATTGCGGCAGACGGAACGGAAAATAAATCAAGTCTGGGTGCCAATGCGATCTTAAGTGTGTCTATGGCAACCGCAAGGGCGGCAGCGAAGGCATTAAAAATACCATTGTATCAGTATCTTGGAGGAGTTTGTCCGAAAACACTTCCGGTTCCGATGATGAATATCATCAATGGCGGAAAACATGCAAAAAATGCACTGGATTTTCAGGAATTTATGATCGTTCCAAGCGGAGCGGAAAGTTTCAGCGAAGCGTTACGGATGGGAACGGAAGTTTATCATCATTTGAAAACGCTTTTGAAAAAACAGCAGTTGGCTACGGGGGTAGGAGATGAAGGCGGATTTGCACCGGATTTAAAAGATGCGGCAGATGTATTGAAAATCTTACAGGAAGCAGTAAAACAGGCGGGATATGAACCGGGAAAAGATGTTTTTTTTGCTATGGATGCAGCGGCCAGTGAACTGTATGATGAAAAAACAAAACTGTATGAATTTCCGGGTGAATCAAAGATGAAAGGTCAGAAGATTGCCAGAAAATCAAAGGTACTCATTGAATATTATGAAGATCTGGTGCAGGAATTTCCATTGATCTCCATTGAAGACGGATTAAGTGAAGATGATTGGGAAGGCTGGGAAGAACTGACGAGAGCTTTGGGAGATAAGATCCAGCTCGTTGGAGATGACCTGTTTGTGACAAATACGAAAAAATTAAAGGTTGGGATACAAAAACATGCAGGGAATGCGATCCTGATCAAATTAAATCAGATCGGAACGGTCAGCGAAGCGTTAGATGCCATTGAAATGGCTCACCGAAACGGATTCAGAACGGTAATTTCGCATAGATCCGGAGAAACCGAGGATACGTTTATTGCAGATCTGTCAGTCGCAGTCAATGCCGGACAGATCAAAACGGGAGCTCCATGCCGTACCGAAAGAGTGGCAAAATATAATGAACTGCTGCGGATCGAAGAACAGCTGAATTATATATTAAAATAAGCAGTCTGTAAAAATAAAAA
>CAZWLV010000091.1:3275-5915 GCA_964634715.1 uncultured Lachnoclostridium sp.
GAAGTAAAATTCTAAATGAGCCTGCGAATGTTACTGTGCACACAGTAGTGTGTACAGTGACATAGTAGCTATGCACTTGGCTGCATAGGTACGTAAAAATTTGACAGTCCATGGAACTCAGTGATAGAATGACGCTACAGAAAGAAATTGGAGGAAACAAAAGATGTATGATTATCTGGTAGTGGGAGCCGGTCTTTATGGAGCAGTATTTGCCCATGAAGCAAAAGCAAACGGAAAAAAAGTTCTGGTCATTGATAAACGGGATCATATTGCCGGAAATGTATATACAGAAGAGATCGAAGGGATTAATGTACATAAATATGGTGCACATATCTTTCATACCAACAATAAAAAAGTGTGGGATTATATTACACGTTTTGCAGAATTTAATCGTTTTACCAATTCTCCGGTTGCAAATTATAAAGGAGAGCTGTACAGTCTTCCGTTTAATATGTATACCTTTAATAAAATGTGGGGTGTGGTAACACCACAGGAAGCGGCGGCAAAGATTGAAGAACAAAAACTGGAAGCAGGAATCACGGAACCGCAAAATCTGGAAGAACAGGCGATCAGTCTGGTCGGTACGGATATTTATGAAAAACTGATCAAAGGTTACACAGAAAAACAGTGGGGTCGTCCGTGTCGTGAACTTCCGGCATTTATCATCAAACGTCTTCCGGTGAGGCTGACTTTTGATAACAATTATTTTAATGCACTGTATCAGGGAATCCCGATGGGCGGTTATACGAAAATGGTGGAAAACCTGTTAGAAGGCATTGAAGTCCGTCTGGGAGAAGACTATCTGGAAAAGAAACAGGAATACGATGCCATGGCAGAAACTGTCGTTTACACAGGTGCCATTGATGCATATTTTGAGTATTGTCTTGGTACGTTGGAATACCGTTCTGTCCGTTTTGAAAATGAGATTCTGGATATGCCGAATTTTCAGGGAAATGCGGCGGTAAATTATACCGATGCAGAAACTCCATGGACCCGTATTATCGAGCATAAATGGTTTGAATTTGGTGATCAGCCGAAAACCGTGATCAGCCGTGAGTACAGTTCAGAATGGAAGCAGGGAGATGAACCGTATTATCCTGTTAATGATGAAAAAAATGGTCATCTTTATGAAGCATATAAAAAACTTGCAGAAAAAGAAGAGCATGTGATCTTTGGCGGCCGTCTCGGAGAATACAAATATTATGACATGGATGCGGTTATCGCATCAGCACTGGAAATGTGCGAAAAGTTGTTTTAGGAGAAATTGATCGCTGGCGTAAAGAACATTTAATGTGTAAAAAAAATATCACTATTTTTGTGCAATTTTTTGTGAATAATTTATGGAAATTACTTGAAAAGAGAGGAACGATGTGTTAAACTGAGTCTGTTCGACACATAGGAGGTGTAATCATGAGAACTGCATTGACAATTTTATTTGTTCTTGTTTGTATAGTATTATCAGTAGTTGTATTACTTCAGGAAGGTAAATCAGGTCTTGGATCGTTAGCAGGCGGAAACAGCAGCGACACATTTTGGGGAAAAAATAAAGGACGTTCCGCAGAAGGAAAACTTGCTTTATTTACTAAAATTTTAGCAGTTGTTTTTATGTTACTTGCTATTTTATTAAACAT
This sequence comes from uncultured Lachnoclostridium sp., assembly GCA_964634715.1. Taxonomy (GTDB): domain Bacteria; phylum Bacillota; class Clostridia; order Lachnospirales; family Lachnospiraceae; genus HGM12587. The sequence continues at coordinate 4,907 of CAZWLV010000091.1, forward strand.
GAATCTGTTTTAATTGTAAGCAAAGGCACTCTTGAAAGTAATCAGGAGTGCTTTTTTTATTGCATAAGCAGCGAGAAAATACTGTGTCTGCATAAGGATTTGAGGAGCAGCACGATACCTCACGAAACTCGCAGAGTGTGTTTCTCGTAGTTATAAAAAGTATGTGTCGAAGAGGATGTTGCTTTTGTGTGAATGAAAGATACAGCAGACAGATTCAAAAGGTTGGACAAAGTTTTGCCGGTGATCCATAGCAGGTAAGACTTACTGGGAAAGAGATATAGGAGATTTATGGAAAAAGAAATATATACAGGTAAATTTATCGCCAATGCCAAAGGTTTTGGCTTTGTAGAAACAGAGGATCTGGAAACAGACATTTTTATTGGCGAAATGGATATGAAAGGTGCGATGCACGGGGACACTGTAGAAGTGAAGATCCGTACATTCCGCGGCGGAAAACGCCCGGAAGGTGTGATCGTGAAGATTCTGGAGCGTGGTGTTACAGAAGTAGTCGGTACGTTTCAGAGAAGAAAAAAATTCGGTTTTGTAGTAAGTGATAATCAGAAGATCTTACAGGATATTTTCATTCCGTTAGAAGCGATCAATGGTGCTTTAGACGGGCAGAAAGTTGTGGCAGAGATCACTTCTTACGCAGAAAAAGGGAAAAAACCGGAAGGAAAGATCAAAGAGATCTTAGGATTTTTAGATATTCCGGGAACGGACATTCTTTGTGTTGCAAAAGAATATAAACTGCCGCTTGGATTTACGGAAAAACAGTTAAATCAGGCGGAACGTGTTGCCAAACCGGTATCGGAAGCAGATATGGACGGAAGAATGGATCTTCGTGACTGGGTGATGGTGACCATTGACGGTGAAGATGCAAAGGATCTGGATGATGCGGTTTCCATGGAAAAAGTGGGAGATCTGTATCGTCTGGGGGTTCATATTGCAGATGTAGCAAATTATGTACAGGAAAGCAGTGCACTGGATAAAGAAGCCTTAAAAAGAGGAA
>CAZWLV010000092.1:0-5906 GCA_964634715.1 uncultured Lachnoclostridium sp.
GTGGAAGTGCCGATGTGTGTGCTGATGAATGGCAACAGTGCCAGTGCATCAGAAATCCTTGCAGGTGCATTGCAGGATTACGAAAAAGCAGTGATCGTAGGTACACAGTCTTATGGAAAAGGGATCGTTCAGAGTGTGATCGATCTGCAGGACGGTACGGCATTAAAGATCACAACGGCAAAATATTATACGCCGAATGGAAATAATATCCACGGGATCGGTATTACACCGGATGTGGAGATCGATCTGCCGGAAGAATTAAAAACAAAAGCAGAGATTTCTTTTGAAGAGGATACACAGTTACAAAAAGCAATTGAGGTGCTACAGCAGTAGCACCTCTTTTTGATAGATCGTAAAATTTAAAATTTCATCAGGGAGGATGGTGATCCGTCCGTTGGTTCCGTCAACAAGCAGTTCCGTCATATGTTTTTCGGATTCTAAGGGAACCAGTACCTCAAAACAGACATCTGCCCCATAATCTTCTTTCAGAATGGGAATACTGTGATTCATCAGAAGATACTGGATCTTTCCAAGATCAGAATAATTGGTCTGCAGCAAAAGACGGCGTCCCTGCTGTTTTTCCAGAATGACGGAATTTTGAAGTCCTTCTTTACATGCACCGGAGTAAGCACGTACCAGTCCGCCGGTGCCCAGCAGCGTACCGCCGAAGTATCTGGTAACGACAACGACTGCATTATGGATATCTTCACCGAGAAGGACATCAAGCATCGGTTTTCCGGCAGTACCGCCGGGTTCACCATCGTCTGAAAAACGCTGGATCTCATGATGATCGCCTAAAACATAGGCGTAGCAGTGATGTCTGGCATCCCAGTATTGTTTTTTGATCTTTTCGATAAATTCCAGGGCTTCTTCCTGAGAAGAGATGGGAAGGGTGGCAGCGATGAAACGGGATTTTTTTTCTTCCAGTTCTCCGATACCGCCTTCGTATAATATTTTCATGCACTGAGCCATAATTCTTAAATTTTTGTTCCTTTTTTATAAATTTTTTCTTTCAATATACATATTTTTGCTTAAAAAAGCAAGTTTTCCTTTATTTAACAGGGGGGATTTGCTATAATGACGGAGATATAAAGGAGGCTTATGCATGAATTACAGCAAAAAAGAAACTTCGAAAAAGCAGAAAGCACTTCGATCCAAAAAGAAAAAAGTTGGTAAGAAGCTCAGTGTGATTTTTCTGAAAGCTTTTCTCGTTTGTATGATCGCAGTCATCGTGATCGCCGGCTGTGCGGGAATCGGTGTCGTCAAAGGCGTGATCGATAATGCACCGGAGATTACCAAGGAAAGTGTAATTCCGAAGGGCTTTAAATCTACGATCTATGATTCGGAAGGAAACAAAATGCAGGAACTGATCGCATCAGGAACGAACAGGACCATGGTAACGATCGACCAGATTCCGGAATATGTGCAGAACGCTTTCATTGCCATCGAAGATGAACGTTTTTATGATCATAATGGAATTGATATTCAGGGGATTTTACGTGCCGGTATGACATTGATCACATCAGGCGGAAAGACAAAGCAGGGGGCAAGTACGATCACACAGCAGCTGCTGAAGAACAACGTATTTGATTTTATGTCAGAAGAAGGTATGGCAGATAAGATCGAGCGTAAGATCCAGGAACAGTATCTGGCATTGAAGCTGGAAGAAGAGATGTCAAAAGAAGAAATTCTGGAAGCATATTTAAATACCATTAATCTGGGACAGAATACACTGGGGATCCAGTCGGCCAGTGAACGGTATTTTGGAAAAGATGTGTCAGAACTGACCATTGCGGAGGCAGCGGTTCTTGCAGGCATCACAAAGAGTCCGGAAGGATATAATCCGATCAAGAATCAGGAAGCAAATGAAAAGAGAAAAACACTTGTTTTAAACAATATGTTAGAACAGGGAAAGATCGAACAGTCAGAATATGATGCTGCGATCGAGGAAGATGTTTACAGCAAGATCAAAAATGTAAACGAAAGCATTACGGAAAGTGCCAAAGTAAATTCTTACTTTACGGATGCCGTGATCCAGTCTGTTCTGGAAGATCTGAAAGAATTAAAAGGATATTCTGATACGCAGGCATATAATGCACTGTACGGAGAAGGACTTCAGATCTACAGTACGATGAATCCAAAGATCCAGACGATCATGGATGAAGAAGCAGCAAATCCGGATAATTTCCCGGGAACCTATAAGATCGGGCTGCAGTATGCGATGACGACTGTAAAAGCAGACGGTACAACGACGAATTACAGTCAGGAAATGATGCAGGCGTATTTTAAAGAAAAGAACAATGTAAAGTCCTATGAACTTCTCTATGAGAGTGAAGAAGCGGCACAGGCTGCCATTGATGAATATGAAGCAGATGTGATCGAAGAAGGCGATACGGTTTACCGTGATGTGAAAATGACGATCCAGCCGCAGGTTTCCATGATCGTGATCGATCAGCATACCGGAGAGGTACAGGGGATCATCGGCGGACGCGGTGAAAAAACAGCCAATCTGACACTGGATCGAGCAGTCGATTCTGTCAGACAGCCGGGATCTACATTTAAGATCGTATCGGCTTACGCACCGGCGCTGGAAGCCGGCGGCATGACACTGGCAACAACCCAGTATGACGGACCGTATCTCTATGAAGGCGGTTCGGATATCAGACTGGTTAAAAACTGGACAGGAGATGCTTATCAGGGCTGGACAAGTCTTAGAAAAGGGATCGAACAGTCCATGAATATCCTTGCAGTAAAAACTTATACGGAAAACGGTTCTGCAATGGGACTGAGTTTCCTTGATAAATTTGGATTTACAACGATCCAGAAAACAGCGACAGACAATGGAAAAAATGATTACGGTCCTTCTGTTGCCTTAGGAGGTCTGACCAACGGGGTAACAAATCTGGAACTGACGGCTGCTTATGCGACCATCGCCAATGAAGGAACGTATCAGGAACCGATCTTCTATACAAGAGTTGAAGATTCCCAAGGAAACGTGATCATTGATAAAACAGCAGACCGTGAGACGCACAGCGTTCTTTCAGAAGAAAATGCATGGCTTTTAACATCAGCGATGCAGGATGTTGTAACAAAGGGAACCGGTACAGCAGTGAATTTCAGCGGTATGACCATTGCCGGAAAGACCGGTACGACTTCTGATGATAAAGATGTATGGTTTGTCGGCTATACACCGTATTATACGGCAGGTGCATGGGCAGGCTATGATATGCCGGCAAAATTAAAAGGCAAAGAAGAAAAAGGTTATCATAAAAAACTCTGGAAATCCGTCATGTCCAGAATCCATGAAGATCTGGAAAATAAATCGTTTGAAAAACCGGACGGAATCGTCAGCGTGGCAGTATGTTCCGAATCAGGAAAACTTCCGGTAGCCGGATTATGTGACTGCGACCAGCGTGGCAGCATGGTAGTGACAGAATATTTTGCCAAAGGAACAGAACCGACGGAAAGCTGTAATGTGCATATTATGGCACAGGTATGTCCGGTGACAGGTCTTTTAGCAACAGAAAACTGTTACTGGCCTGCAGATCAGGTAAGAGTGATCCTTCCGGTACTTCAGGAAGGTGCACCGGATAATCCGACCATGGATACGGCATATGGTGTCTCCATGCTTCCGCAGTACACTTGTACGACCTGTACCGGCGGTGCACAGGTACAGAGTATCACGGTAACCCAGAATTATGAAAGAATCAGCAGTATTACTTCTGCACGTAAAAAGTAAGAAGAACTGTGAAAGAATGTTATGGAAATCGAAAAAAAATATCTGTTAAAAGAAGTTCCGGATCTGGAAAATTATGAATGCCACAGGATTGAGCAGGCATATCTTTGTACAGATCCGGTCGTAAGAGTCAGACGGGAAGACGAAACTTATTATATGACCTATAAAGGCAGGGGGATGCTGGCAAGAGAAGAATATAATCTGCCGCTGAATCCGCAGGCGTATGAACATCTGTCAGCCAAAGCAGATGGGAATGTGATCCGTAAAACAAGATATCTGATCCCATTGCAGGAGAACGGTCTGACAGCGGAGGTCGATGTGTTTGAAGAACCATTTGCACCGCTTGTCATGGCAGAAGTAGAATTCGTTTCAGAGGAACAGGCAGAACAGTTTGTTCCGCCGGAATGGTTCGGAGAAGAAGTGACATTTGACCGGAGATATCATAACAGTTATATGAGCAGAGTGCTTTTTGAGAAAAAAGGAGAAATGTAATGAGCAGGGTATATGTATTTTTAGCAGACGGTTTTGAAGAGATCGAAGGTCTGACCGTAGTAGATCTTCTGCGGAGAGCACAGATCGAGACCGTGATGGTATCGATCATGGGAAGAAAGAATGTTTGCGGATCTCATGGGATTGAGATCGGTGCAGACGGACTGTTTGAAGACTATGATTATGAAGATGCAGAAGTTTTGGTACTTCCGGGCGGAATGCCGGGTACAAAAAATCTTGGGGCTCATGAAGGTCTCTGTGAACTTTTGAAAAAACATTACCGTCAGAACAAAAAACTTGCAGCCATCTGTGCGGCACCGAGCGTCTTTGGAAAACTTGGATTTTTGCAGGGCAGAAAAGCAACCTGTTATCCGGGATTTGAAGAAAGCCTGACAGGAGCACAGGTAAGTACTGAAAAAACGGTAGTTGATGATTTTATCGTAACTGCAAAAGGAATGGGTGCAGCCATTGAATTTGGATTAAAACTGATCGAAATGATCAAAGGGAAAGAAATTGCTCATACGATCAGCGAAGGGATCATTTATTAATTGATTCGACAAAAAAGTACTGGAAATCTGCAAGATCCTGTGCTATACTCTTTGAATGTGTAATTATGACCAAACTCTATAAAATATTGAGCATAGAATGTTGAGGAGGACAAACATGAGCGTAAAAGTTGAAACACTTGAGAAAAATATGGCAAAGCTTACAGTAGAAGTGCCAGCAGAAGAATTAGAAAAAGCAATTCAGTCAGCTTATAACAAACAGAAAGCAAAAATCAGCATCCCTGGTTTCCGTAAAGGAAAAGTACCTCGTCAGATGGTAGAAAAAATGTACGGTGCTGGATTCTTCTATGAAGATGCAGCAAACATCCTGATTCCGGGTGCATACGAAAAAGCAGCTGATGAAAGCGGTGTAGAAATCGTTTCCAGACCAGTGATCGATATCGTACAGATCGAAAAAGGAAAACCTTTCATCTTCACAGCAGAAGTAGCAGTAAAACCAGAAGTAACATTAGGTGCATACAAAGACATCGAAGTAGAAAAAGCAGATGCAGAAGTAACTGATGAAGAAGTTGCAACAGAACTCGAAAAAGAAAGAGAAAAAAATGCAAGAACCATCAGCGTAGAAGACAGAGCAGTTGAAAATGGCGACATGATCATGCTTGACTTTGAAGGATCTGTAGATGGTGTTCCATTTGAAGGCGGCAAAGGTGAAAACTATCCGCTGACAATCGGTTCCGGTGCATTCATCCCGGGATTTGAAGAACAGTTAGTAGGTGCAGAACTCGGCAAAGAATTAGACGTAAACGTTACATTCCCAGCTGAATATCATGCAGCAGAACTTGCAGGAAAAGAAGCAGTGTTCAAATGCGTTGTAAATGAGATCAAAGTAAAAGAACTTCCGGAATTAGATGATGATTTTGCACAGGATGTTTCTAAATTTGATACATTAGACGAATACAAAGAAGACGTAAAAGCAAAATTAGCAGAAACAAAAGCAGCAGCAGCTAAGAGAGCAAAAGAAGATGCAGTGATCGAAAAGATCATCGAAAATGCTGAAATGGATATTCCGGAAGCAATGATCGATACACAGGCTCGTCAGCTGGTAGATGATTTTGCAAGAAGAATTCAGGGACAGGGACTTTCTTTTGAACAGTACTTACAGTTCACAGGAATGA
>CAZWLV010000093.1:0-3123 GCA_964634715.1 uncultured Lachnoclostridium sp.
TCCGGCGGCTGTGTCACAAAATATGTGTGGCAGAAGATTAATGAAAGCATTAATCAGACGGTAGACGGGATCAATCTGGAAGAACTGATCAGAGAAAGTACATGCGAAGACGGCCGGGAAGTAAATGCCGGTGCGTGTGAAAAGTAGAGGTGTAATATGAAAAAAATGATTTATTTAGACAATGCAGCAACGACAAAAACTGCACCTGAAGTAGTAGAAGCAATGCTTCCTTACTTTACCGAATTTTATGGAAATGCATCCAGCGTCTATGGATTTGCAGGAAACAGTAAAGAAGCAATGAACCATGCAAGAGAGATCATTGCAGATTCTCTTGGTGCGAAAGAAAATGAAATTTATTTTACAGCCGGCGGAAGTGAAGCTGATAACTGGGCTTTGAAAGCGACGGCAGAAGCATATAAAGCAAAAGGAAATCACATCATTACTTCAAAGATCGAACATCATGCGATCCTTCATACCTGCCAGTGGCTGGAAAAGAACGGATTTGAAGTAACCTATCTTGATGTGGATGAAAACGGTGTGGTAAAGCTGGATGAATTAAAGAAAGCGATCCGTCCGGAAACGATCCTGATCTCGATCATGTTTGCAAACAATGAGATCGGAACCATCGAACCGATCAAAGAAATCGGTGCGATTGCAAAAGAACATGGAATTTTATTCCATACAGATGCCGTACAGGCATTTGGACAGGTGCCGATCAATGTTGATGAACTGAACATTGATATGTTAAGCTCCAGCGGACATAAGCTCAATGGTCCAAAAGGAATCGGTTTCCTGTATATCCGTAAAGGTGTTAAGATCCGTTCGTTCGTACATGGCGGTGCACAGGAAAGAAAACGCCGTGCAGGTACGGAAAATATTCCGGGAATCGTAGGCTATGGCGTGGCTGTAGAACGTGCGATGAAAACGATGAAAGAACGTACCGATAAAGAGATCGAGCTGAGAGATTATCTGATCGACAGAGTGTTAAAAGAAGTTCCATATACAAGACTGAACGGTCATCGTACAGACAGACTTCCGAACAATGCAAACTTCAGTTTTCAGTTTATTGAAGGTGAATCTTTACTGATCATGCTGGATATGAAAGGAATCTGCGGTTCTTCAGGATCTGCATGTACTTCCGGTTCATTAGATCCGTCGCATGTACTTTTAGCGATCGGACTTCCTCACGAGATCGCTCATGGATCTTTACGACTGACATTAAGTGATGAAACGACAAAAGAAGACATTGATTATGTAGTGGAAGCCATCAAAGAGATCGTAGATCGTTTGAGAAGCATGTCTCCATTATATGAAGACTTTGTAAAAAAGCATAAATAAATTTTTTAAGACAATTTTGCCGGAAAATAAAACGGCATTATATAAAAAATAAAGTGGTTTGCGAACCAAAGATCATAAAATTTTACGTATAGGAGTGTAAACAAAATGTATAGTGATAAAGTAATGGATCATTTTCAGAACCCAAGAAATGTAGGAGAAATCGAGAACGCCAGCGGTGTTGGTACAGTTGGTAATGCAAAATGCGGAGATATCATGAGAATTTATCTTGATATCGACGAAAATCAGATCATCAAAGACTGTAAATTCAAAACATTCGGCTGTGGTGCGGCAGTAGCAACTTCCAGCATGGCAACAGAACTCGTGATCGGAAAAACAATTTATGAAGCTTTAGAAGTAACAAATAAAGCAGTTATGGATGCTTTAGACGGACTTCCACCAGTAAAAGTACACTGCTCACTGTTAGCAGAAGAAGCAATCCATGCAGCACTTTGGGATTATGCAGAAAAGAACGGCATTAAGATCGAAGGTCTGGAAAAACCAAAGAACGATATTCACGAAGGTGAAGAAGAGGAAAGCGAAGAGTATTAATTCATGGCAGGAAAAAAAGTTGTCGTAGGAATGTCCGGCGGAGTGGATTCTTCAGTTGCGGCATATCTTTTGAAAAAACAGGGATATGATGTCATCGGTGTGACCATGCAGATCTGGCAGGATGAAGAAGAAACGGTTCAGGAAGAAAATGGCGGCTGCTGCGGACTTTCAGCAGTAGATGATGCGAGACGTGTCGCAGCACAATTAGGGATTCCTTATTATGTCATGAACTTTAAAAAAGAATTTAAAGAAAATGTCATGGACTATTTTGTAGAGGAATATCTAAATGGGCGTACTCCGAATCCGTGCATTGCATGTAACCGTTATGTGAAGTGGGAAAGCCTGCTGAAGAGAAGTCTGGACATCGGAGCTGATTATATTGCGACAGGACATTATGCATCTGTCGTACAGCTTGAAAATGGCAGATATGCATTAAAGAAGTCGAAAACTGATGCAAAGGATCAGACCTATGCGTTATATAATCTGACGCAGGATCAGCTGTCTAAGACGCTGATGCCTTGCGGTGCGTATGAAAAAAACGAGATCCGTCAGATCGCAGAAGAGATCGGACTTCGTGTAGCAAAAAAACCGGACAGTCAGGAAATCTGTTTTGTACCTGATGATGATTATGCCGGATTTATCGAGCAGAGCAGCGGAAAAAAGATTCCGGAAGGAAATTTTGTCACGAAAGACGGAACGGTGCTTGGAAAACATAAAGGGATCATTCATTATACGGTCGGACAGAGAAAAGGACTGGATCTTCCGATGGGAAGAAGAGTGTTTGTCACGGAGATCCGACCGGAAACCAATGAAGTCGTCATAGGCGAAGCAGAAGATGTCTTTGGATATGTTCTGTATGCAGACCGATTAAACTGGATGGGCATGGAAAAACCGTCAGAAAGCATCGAAGTAGATGCAAAGATCCGATATAACCATAAAGGTGCAAAATGCATCGTAGAGGTTGTAGGTGAAGATCTGGTAAAATGTACGTTCCCGGAAGCCGTCAGAGCCATTACGCCGGGGCAGGCAGTGGTATTTTATGATGGAGATATCGTACTGGGCGGCGGAACGATCATCGGAACAGAATGTCCGGAATGATAGTTTGACAATCTAACTTTTATCTAACATAAAACGGAGCTGGCATACGAATGATTTCGTATGCCGGCTCCGTTTTTCATGTCTTAAAATCTGATTTTCAGAATTTCTAATATGGATGAGAGAAAACTTTTGAAAAAA
>CAZWLV010000093.1:3223-5855 GCA_964634715.1 uncultured Lachnoclostridium sp.
TTTTTCACACCGTCCATATGAGAACGTTCGTAGTTATGGGAAGCGTAAACGCCCGGTCCGATGAGTCCGTGACGGATATCATAGCCGCTTCGAAGGGTAGCTTCCACGTCAGAGCCGTAATGCGGATAAACATCGATAGCGAAATCAAGACCGGCTGCTTTTGCAGCATGGATCAAGGCACTGGTAGTTTCGTAGTTGTATGGTCCGCCGGAATCTTTTGCACAGATGGAAACCTGTTTTTCAGTACATTCCAGATCGTCTCCTACACAGCCCATATCAACAGAGATCATTTCTTCTGTATCTTCCGGGATAAAACATCCGCCGTGTCCGACTTCTTCGTAAACGGTGAAAAGAAGGGAAATTTTTCTGCTGAATGAGACTGCTTCATCTTTTGCATATTTTGCAAATCCAAGCAGGATCGCAGCGGAAAGTTTATCATCTAAGAAACGGCTTTTGATATATCCGCTTTCGGTGATGACAGTTCTTGGATCCATGGCAATGATATCGCCGTTCTGGATTCCCAGTGCAAGAGCATCTTCTTTCGTGGAAATATTTTCATCTAAAAGGATCTCCATGTTTGCTTCTGTGCATTCTACTGCTTTGTCTGCGACATGGGAAGAAGGTTCGCTGTTTAAAACAACGCCGGTGTAAGTTTTTCCTTCTCTGGTGATCACGACACAGTTTTCACCGTCAGCAGTACTCCACTGGTGACCGCCCAAAGTCGTCGGACGCAGTCTTCCGTTTGATTTTACGGAACGTACCATTGCTCCCAGTGTATCTAAATGTGCAGCAAGCAAAAGCGGATGTCCTTCGCCGCCTAAGGTAACTTCTACATTTCCTTTTTGGGAATAGTGCGGCTCATATCCTAAGTCCGTCAAAGTCTGGTGTACATAAGCAGTTACATTTTTTGTGTAACCCGTAGGACTTGGAATTGCCGTCAGTGCTTTTAACTGTTCTGCGATGTAATCAAGATAGTGTTTCATGTTATATAGCCTCCTTAAAATCTGTAAAATATTTTTGAAATTTTAGGAAAGTCTGATAAATTCAGGCTTTCTTTTTTTGAAGATCGTGTAATATCGGAAACCGCATGCCTCTAAGATGGCAGGGACTTTGGCAAAATCATAGGCAAGATGTTCCGGCACATGTCCGTCAGAACCGATGGTAAGGATCTCTCCTCCAAGTTCTTTGTATCGTTTTAAAATATCCATATGCGGATGAGCGAAACCGATGCCGTATTTTAAACCTGCGGTATTCAGCTCCAAACCGATATTTTTAGAAATGAGTGTTTTTAGGATCTCATCTAAGATTTCCTGATACTTCTGATAAGAATAATTTTTCGCTTTTTCCGGTGCATATCTTACGATGTAATCCAGATGTCCGTAAACATCGATCTCATCAAAGGCAGAAAGATTCTGAAGGATCGATTCAAAATACCGGAGGATACCGTCTCTTTCAGAGATTTCCTGCCAATACTGTGTATCAAAAGGATCCAGCCGGTTTACAATATGAGAAGAACCGATGACGAAGTCAAAATCCCACTGATCAACGATGGAATGCAGTTCTTTGGAAATCTGCGGCTGCAGGCCAAGTTCGATCCCGGTAAGCAGCGTGATCTGATCCTGATACCGTTCCCTTAATTTTTGATGTTTTTCAAAATAAGAAGGAAGGTCAAACGTAAAATCAAGCGTTGGAACCGGAAAATCAAGATCCATATGATCGGTCATGCAAAGATACTGCAGACCAAGACGGATCGCCTGTTCCAGCATGATCTCAGGTGCAGAAACGCTGTCGGCTGAAAAATCTGTATGGTTATGAAGATCACAGATGATCATAAAATTCACCTCACAAAAATTGATAAAACGTTTTATCTGCGGATGTGAAAAACGTTCTGATTCCAATATACTTAAAATATTTGTCGAAGTAAACAAAAAAAACATCAAAAGTATATGATTTTTACCGAAAATAATACTTGAATTTTTATACAAGATTATGTACAATACTAGCAGATTGGGATTAATTCGCATTTATCCCAAGAAAATACTTTATGCACAATTAAAAATTTCAGGAGGATGAAAATCATGGCAGTTAAAGTAGCAATTAATGGTTTTGGACGTATCGGACGTCTTGCATTCAGACAGATGTTTGATGCAGAAGGATATGATGTAGTAGCAATCAACGACTTAACAAGTCCTGATATGCTTGCACACTTATTAAAATATGACACAGCTCAGGGTCCTTACAAATATGCAAGCACTGTAAAAGCTGGTGAAAGCTCAATCACAGTAAACGGAAAAGAAATCACAATCTATGCAAAAGCTAACGCAGCAGAACTTCCTTGGGGAGAATTAGATGTTGACGTAGTTCTTGAATGTACAGGTTTCTACACATCTAAAGAAAAAGCTTCTGCTCACTTAACAGCAGGTGCTAAAAAAGTTGTTATCTCTGCTCCAGCAGGAAACGACCTTCCTACAATCGTTTACAATGTAAACCACGACACATTAACAGCAGAAGATAAAGTTATCTCAGCTGCTTCTTGTACAACAAACTGCTTAGCTCCAATGGCTAAAGCACTTAACGACTTAGCTCCGATCATGAGCGGTATCATGACAACAGTTCATGCTTACACAGGTGA
>CAZWLV010000094.1:0-5832 GCA_964634715.1 uncultured Lachnoclostridium sp.
GGAACGGTGATCGATCCTCAGACAGGGGAAGAAGTGACCAAACCGGATGTTTCTGGAGATCCTTCGATCGATCAGGAAACCGGAATGCTGATCGATCCGACACAGGATGATGATTATCCAAGTGATATCCTTACCGATGTACAGCCATCAGTGGGTGAAATCGAGGGATTGAACGGAACTGGCGGATCAGATTAAAACAGTGTGTTGTTATGATGTTTTTTAATATCTGGCAAAACAAAGTGAACGGTGACGAGAAAACAGAATAATAAACAAAAAGACCTCATAAAATGAAGAGATATTTTGTGAGGTCTCTTTTTATGTTTGATAAAACTAAAACGTATCACAGGCGGAAGATCGTGATTGTGTTCTTTTTATGTATCATAATGCTGGCTGGACTGTTGGGAAGACTCGTTTATCTGATGGTATTTCAGTCGGAATATTATCAGCAGAAGGCAGAGGATCTTCATGAACGGGAACGGAGCATCAAAGCTGCAAGGGGAAAGATCATCGACCGGTCAGGAGTGGTGCTTGCGACAAACCGTACCGTTTGTACCGTATCGGTCATTCATAATCAGATCAAAGATTCGGAAAAAGTGATCGAAGTTCTCGTAAAAGAGCTGGGATTATCAGAAGAAACTGTACGAAAACGGGTAGAAAAGGTCAGTTCCATCGAAAGGATCAAGGCAAATGTGGATAAAGAAACCGGAGATAAGATACGCAGTTATGATCTGGCAGGAGTCAAGGTAGACGAAGATTTTAAACGGTATTATCCCTATGATACGACTGCATCAAAGGTGCTTGGCTTTACGGGAAGCGATAATCAGGGAATCATTGGTCTGGAAGTTTATTATGAAGAATATTTAAAAGGGATTGACGGAACGATCCTGACACAGACAGATGCAAGGGGCATCGAACTTGACGGAGAGGCGGAGGAACGTGCAGAAGCAGTGCCGGGAAATGATCTGTATGTGACACTGGATTACAATATCCAAAAATACTGCGAGCAGGCGGCAAAAAAGGTTTTAGAGGAAAAAGAGGCAGAATATGTTTCAGTGATCCTCATGGATCCAAGAGATGGTTCCGTTTATGCCAATGTCAATGTGCCGGAATTTGATCTGAATGATCCTTTTGTACTGCCGGAGGGAACCGATGCTTCTTCGATGACGGAGAAAGAAAAAAATGATGCATGGAACCGGATGTGGAGAAATCAGAGTATCAATGATACGTATGAACCGGGATCCACATTTAAGATCATTACGTCGTCGATCGCACTGGAAAAAGGAGTCGTGACAGTCAATGATACCTTTTCCTGTCCGGGATATGCCATTGTCGAAGACCGGAAGATCCGCTGTCATAAAGTAAAAGGGCATGGTTCGGAAACGTTTGTACAGGGGATCCAGAATTCCTGTAATCCGGTATTTATCAATGTAGGACTTCGGGTAGGAGCAGAAGATTTTTATGACGGAATGAAAAAAATGGGGCTGCTTTCGAAAACAGGCATCGATCTTCCGGGAGAAGCAGGCACCATTATGCATAAAAAAGAAACCATCGGACCGGTAGAGCTTGCCACGATGTCTTTTGGACAGTCTTTTCAGATCACGCCGATCCAGCTGGCAGCTACCGTCAGTTCCGTTATTAACGGCGGCATCAGAGTTACACCGCATTTTGCAAAAGAGATCAGAAACAGTCAGGGAGAGATTTTGAAAACCTTTGTATATGATCAGGGAAAACGGATCCTGTCGGAAGAAACTTCTTCTACGATGAGAACGCTTTTGGAAAGCGTGGTAGCAGAGGGTGGTGGTGCAAAAGGGCAGGTGGAAGGATACCGGATCGGAGGAAAAACTGCGACTTCCCAGACATTGCCGCGAAGTGCACATCAGTATATTTCGTCATTTATCGGATTTGCACCGGCAGATGATCCGCAGATTCTGGGACTGGTGATCATTGCAAAACCCACCGGGGTATATTATGGAGGAACCATTGCAGCACCGGTTCTGCAGAGTATCTTTGAAAATATTTTGCCGTATTTGGGAATAGAAACAGTTGAAACTTCAGAATAAAAGAATTATACTATGTAGATGAATTTATTGGCGACAGTGATTCGATCAACAAGAATGATAAAGAGGTGTATTTGTATGAAAGAATATATAACCAATCCCTACATTACCGTAGCAGTTCCGGTGATCATAGCATTTGCGATCAGTGCAGTGTTAGGACCGGTGATCATCCCATTTTTAAGAAAATTAAAATTCGGTCAGACCGTTCGTGATGAAGGACCGCAGTCTCATCTGAAGAAAAACGGAACGCCGACCATGGGCGGGATCATATTTCTTCTCAGTGTGATCCTGACATCCTGTATTTATATGAAAGATTATCCGCAGATCATTCCGATCCTGTTTGTGACGGTTGGTTTCGGCGTGATCGGATTTTTAGATGATTATATCAAAGTTGTTTTAAAACGTTCAGAAGGACTGACTCCGCTGCAGAAAATGTTCGGGCAGTTTCTGGTAACCGGAGTATTTGCAGTTTATATGTACAAATTTTCCGGAATTTCTCTGGAAATGATCGTTCCGTTCTTTCCGGATGTAAAGCTGGATCTTGGATTTTTAACGATTCCGGTCATGTTCCTTGCGATCATTGGAACGGTCAACGGTGTGAATTTTACCGATGGTCTGGATGGTCTTGCTACCAGTGTAACGATCATGGTTGCCGTATTTTTCGGTGTTGTGGCACTGGGCGTTGGAAGCGGTGTATGGCCGATCGCAGCAGCAGTCATCGGAGCACTGCTTGGCTTTTTACTGTTTAATGTTTATCCGGCAAGTGTCTTTATGGGAGATACAGGATCTTTGGCACTGGGCGGTTTTGTAGCAGCCATTGCCTATATGCTGCAGATGCCGATGTTCATTTTGATCGTAGGTCTGATCTACTGGATCGAAATCTTATCCGTGATCCTTCAGGTAGGTTACTTTAAAATGACACACGGAAAGAGAATTTTCAGAATGGCACCGATCCATCATCATTTTGAGCTGGGCGGCTGGTCTGAAACGAGAGTAGTCGCAGTATTTACGATTGTGACTGCAATCTTATGCCTGATCGGACTGATGGCATTATAATACGGAGGAAGTTATGGATTTTTTAAATAAAAATGTACTGGTATATGGCACCGGGATCAGCGGGATCGGTGCAGCGGCACTGTTAGAAAGTGTACAGGCTCGTGTGATCCTGTTTGATGAAAATACAAAACTGACCAAAGAACAGGTTCGTGCAAAGCTTTCAAAGGATTCTAAAGCGAAGATCATTTTAGGAGCATTGAGCGAAGAAGTGATAAAGTCATTAGATATGGTGGTATTAAGTCCGGGCGTGCCGACAGATCTTCCGATCGTGGAAGAATTTTACAGAAATGATATTCCGGTATGGGGAGAGATCGAGCTTGCCTATCAGCTTTCGAAGGGAAGTGTGGCTGCGATCACAGGTACCAACGGAAAAACGACAACGACAACGCTGGTCGGAAAACTGATGAAAAACTATTTTGACAGCGTATTTGTGGTAGGAAATATCGGAAATCCATATACACTGGAAGCAGGTCAGATGCAGGAAAATTCTGTAACGGTAGCAGAAATCTCCAGTTTTCAGCTGGAGACGATCCATGATTTCCATCCAAAGGTCAGTGCGATCTTAAATATCACACCGGATCATTTGAACAGACATCATACGATGGAATGCTACATAGCTGTGAAAGAAAAAATTGCCCAGAACCAGACAAAAGAAGATACCTGTGTTTTGAATTATGATGATGAAGTGCTCAGAGAATTCGGAAAAGAATGCAATGCATCGGTATTATATTTCAGCCGTCTGCATAAATTAGAAAAGGGTGTATATCTGGACGGTGATACGTTTGTCTATGCAGACGGAACATCACAGATTCCGGTATGCAAAACGACAGAACTAAAAGTACTGGGCGGTCATAATCATGAAAATGTCATGGCAGCCATTGCCATTGCCGTGAGCATGAACGTGCCGATGGAGATCATCCGGAAAACAGTTATGGAATTTACGGCAGTAGAACATCGGATCGAATTTGTCACAGAAAAGAATGGTGTCGATTATTATAATGACTCTAAGGGAACCAATCCGGATGCAGCTATCAAAGGGATTCAGGCGATGAACCGCAAAACTGTTCTGATCGGCGGCGGTTACGATAAAGGATCTGATTATGATGAATGGATCGAAAGTTTCGATGGAAAAGTAAGCTGGCTGGTACTCCTTGGAGCAACCAGAGAAAAGATTGCAGATTGTGCCAAAAAGCACGGATTTTACAATATCATATTCGTAGATAACATGGAAGAAGCAGTAACGGTTTGTGCAGAGAAAGCAAAACCGGGAGAAGCAGTCCTCTTATCTCCGGCATGTGCAAGCTGGGGAATGTTTGATAATTATGAACAGCGAGGACGTATTTTTAAGGATCTTGTAAGAAAATTATAAGGAGACCTGCATGAAGATTTACGGAGCCGGAACCAAAAGAGTGGATAAAGCATTACTCTTCAGTGTTCTGGCTCTTATTTTGTTTGGAATGGTCATGCTGTACAGCACAAGTTCTTATAATGGTATGGTGAAATTCGGCGATCCGTATTATTATCTGAAAAAACAGTTTTTTGCCACCAGTCTGGGGCTTGCCATCATGTATCTGACGGCAAAGATCGATTATCATATCTGGTCAGCTTTTTATGCGGCAGGATATGGATTGTCAGCAGTCTTATCCACAC
Source organism: uncultured Lachnoclostridium sp. (assembly GCA_964634715.1). Classification (GTDB taxonomy): domain Bacteria; phylum Bacillota; class Clostridia; order Lachnospirales; family Lachnospiraceae; genus HGM12587. The sequence continues at coordinate 4,764 of CAZWLV010000094.1, forward strand.
TGGTACTTTTTATCGGTCAGGAGATCAATGGTTCCAAACGCTGGCTTGCAGTCGGCCCATTGTCTTTTCAGCCGTCAGAATTTGCAAAAGTGGCATTGATCATTTTCCTTGCCTGTGTGGTTACAAAACAGGGAAAAAAGATCGTAAAACTGAAAAATATGTTTCTGGTCATTTTCAGTTCCCTGCCGATCGTTGCACTGGTAGGAACCAATAATTTGAGTACAGCCATCATCATTTTAGGGATTGCAGTGATCCTGATCTTTATTGCCAGTCCGAAGTATATGCAGTTTGTGATCATCGGTGCAGTGGGGATTGCATTTGTTGCATTGTTTCTTGCGATGGAAAGCTATCGTCTGGAGCGTCTTGCCATCTGGCTGGATCCGGAAAAATATGAAAAAGGTTATCAGACACTGCAGGGACTGTATGCCATTGGTTCCGGCGGAGTGTTTGGGGTAGGACTGGGAAATGGAAAACAGAAACTGGGATTTGTGCCGGAAGCACAAAATGACATGATCTTTTCGATCATCTGCGAAGAACTGGGGCTTGTTGGTGCAGGAATCTTGATCCTTTTGTTTGGGATTCTGATCTGGCGGCTGATGGTAGTGGCAAGTCATACGAAAGACCTTTTCGGCTGTCTGGTCGTGTCGGGGATCATGGCTCATATTATGATTCAGGTGATTTTAAATATTGCAGTCGTGACCAATACCATTCCGAATACGGGGATCACCCTTCCGTTCGTCAGTTATGGAGGAACGTCGGTCTTATTTTTGCTGGCGGAAATGGGAATTGCACTGAACGTATCATTTTCTATCAGAAAAGAACATTAAACAGAGAGACCGTGCATAAAATATCATGAATGAAATTTACGGGGGAAGCCTTTGAAGAGAATAGAAGTAGAAGGGATGCACAGGCTGCAGGGAGAAGTAAAAGTGCAGGGAAGCAAAAATGCGGTGCTCCCGATCTTATCAGCCTGTGTGCTGAACGAAGGAGAAACCGTACTGCAAAACTGTCCAAAGCTGAAAGATGTATTTTCTATGTTAGATGCTCTGACGGCAGCCGGTGCAAAGAC
>CAZWLV010000095.1:0-5816 GCA_964634715.1 uncultured Lachnoclostridium sp.
TTCTCTGACTGTTTTCTTTTACCGTTTTCTCAATCCGATCACGAACCATCGCTGCCAATTCGGCTGTATTCATCCCCTGATACTCTTCCCAGTAGATCGGTGGAAGATAATGTATCTGAACACGCACCGGTTTACAGCCTTTTTCATCCAGCACTTTAAAACTATCAATAAAAGCAACCGGAACGATCGGAGCTTTTGTTTTCACTGCACATTTAAAACTTCCGCTGTGAAACTCCAGCATTTCATTTCCTTTACGGCTTCTTGTTCCTTCCGGAAAGATCAGATAATTACGTCCTTTTTTTAATTCAGCGATCACGTCATTGATCACTTTCATAGACTGTCTTAAATTTTCACGATCCATACAAAAAGAATTCGTACACACTTTTACCTGTTTTACAAATGGAATTTCTCCCAATTCTTTTTTCAAAACTGCTGCTAATGGGTTTGGACAGGTTGCACCGATCGCTACAATATCAAACAGTCCCTGATGATTTCCATACATTAAAAAGCCGTTTTCCGACGGAATATTTTCCTGTCCATAACATTCCATCTGCACATTCCCCGATGTCACAGCCATTTTCATAATATACTGAATATGGCTCCATTTTTCGGTTTCTGTATAATCTTCCGTATGTTTCGCATAACGACACAATTTAAACCATGCCGGAATTACGCGAAAAAAGTTCTGAAATACCATCAATAATATTCTCTGCATTTTTTACACTCCTATTCATTTATTTTTAAATATGATAAATCCGGGAAGTTCTCTTCCCCACCTGAAGGATCTGTCTGCACTTTACATTATTATAAAAATTTATATCCTTTCCGTAAAGTATCCTATCCCCCATTCACACATCGGACAGTAAGCAAAGTCACTGTACACACAGCAGTTAATCACTTGCTGATTTAATGCGTAAAAGCATGATTCAGGTGTGAGCAGGCTTCTTTTACAAAGCAAAGCTTAAAATAAGCCTGCGAATAGTTACTGTTTATAAGATGTGAGTGAACAGCAACTAAACAAAATCTCTCTCTTGAACTTCCGCTGTCTTTTTTGTGCAATTTAAACGAAGGATTTTTCTTTTTTCTCGTTCTTTTGTACATTTTTACAGTATATTCATCTTTTGTTCATATTTTATTCATATTTTACCCCTATACTAAATACAACGAAACAAGAGTATTAGATAAGTTTTTTCATAATAGCCTCGGTGTCTGGAGAGATACCGGGGCACTCCTCATTTTAGAACACTTTCTATTCCGATCCACTTTTCCCTGCCGGCGAATGGCTGCATCTTCATGTGCAGCAGCAGCTCCACTGCACATTTTCTTTTTATTCTATATAAAATGCAATTCCATGATCCAGCTCTTTCCATTGATATCCCATAGGTTCCAACAATTTTTCAACCAAAATAGATTCAAAGATCGTTTCATCTGCCTCTACACAATACACGACATCCGGAAATTTTCCTTCTCCATCATGCACTTCATAATATCGGTAAAGTCTCGTTTCATTTGTATAAACCTGCCATGTTGAATAAGATGCCACATCTTTTTCTGCATATAAATATAACAACGGTTCTGAACCAATTACAAGAAAACCGTCATCCTCTTTCATAGGTAATTCATCCAGATCATCATATAGTTCATTATAATATTCTGCTGTTTCTGCTGTTGTATATAATCCTTTTCCGGCTCCCCGATCCATTTTCACCGTCAGTTCAGAAAGCGGTGCATCCGCCCAGACATAAGTCACCCTAAGCCAGAGCATAATCCCTAACTGAAGCAGTAAAATTCCACAAAAAATCCAGCGGATACTTTTCATTTCCTGCTCTTTGATCCATGCAGATACCAAAAACAACGCTCCTGCTCCAGCTGTCACAAACGCTGCAGACACCGCCAACGGACCGGTATTCGATGTGATCTGCACAATAAACGGGTAAACCATTGCCGGAAGATACCATGCATAAAATACCGTTTTTTTCTTTTCTTTCATTACAGCATAAACCGGAAAGCCCAAAAAGCAGATCGGTACCGTCACAAGATTGACCGGTACATATTCGGAAATCAAACCATGATAGATCATATACGGAAGAATCGATCCTGCCGCAATCGACACATAAATCTTTCCATGCTGAACACGTTTTCTATCCGTCAATGCTGCAAGCCCCGAAACGATCGGAACTACCACACATCCTAAATAGTATTCTTTAAAATATCGAAAATAATCAGATATTTTCACACTCCATCTCTGATAATGCTCCTGATCGCCTATAATGTAAGGAAGATTTTTTATGATTCGTTCTAATGTTGCATTCTTCAGTGTAAAACATAAAAATACAATAAAAATTACCGCTGCTGTCAGACTCATTTTAAAAAATGTAGAGAAACGAAGCGATACCGGAATTTCCCTGCTTCTTTTTTTCAAAAAAATCGTCGTTAAGACTGTCGCCACACCATACAACAAATACGCAAATACTGCATACGGATTTGCCATCACAACAATACTTGCAAAAATCCCTGCAAGAATACAATTTTTCCAGTTATCATTTTCCATAACTGCCAGTGTAACTAAAAGAGCTGCAAGACAGCTGTTTGCCATCGTATTATAAGACAGGCTGTTAATATTAAAAGCCGTACTCAGCAAATAAAAAAATGCCGGAAAGATACTGATGAAACCGAATTTTTTCAATCTCTGATAAATATAGGTACTGATGATCATCTGAAAAATGATATAAAGCAATCGAAACGCCAGAATCATTCCTTCATTAGATCCTAAGATCAGACGAAAGACTGCATAAAACGGATACAGCCAGAAACTGCACATCTGCTGGGTAGGATTCCATTCATCGCAAAGCATACCATCTCCCCGCCATAAGCGGTAAACAGTTCCGATATAATAAGCCTCATCCGTTGTATTGACACTGTAAAAACAACGCCACAAAAGAATCATACTGATTCCTATAAGACCGGTTAAAAACCATAAATTTTGTTTTTTTGTATTTTCCATTGTTATTTTCCGCCTCATGATAAAAAATAATTTCGTTTTACATTTTAAACAGCGGGATCCTTTCGATAAATTCCAGATTTCTGATCCCATAGCGAAGTATAGCATAATCTGCCAATTTAAGCTATCTTAATCCATATACAAACAGTTATGACGACTGCTGTTCGTTACTGTGCACACAGTACGTGTGTACAATAACTGCTGTTCAGACAATAGCCATTCCCTCAACTGCATATGATGTTTCAGATGCACTCCACTTTCCTGCAGATCAGAAATTCAAATGAACTTGTAAAAAATCAGTGTATACAAAATACCTGTATACCGTTATTTTTCTTCTTTTCTTTATTTTAAAAAACAGGTATACTAAATCTCATCAATCTTTATGGAGGGATTTATGTTTCGTATTTGGGGAAAATTGATCAAAGACAATCATTTATTAAAAGATCTTACCGTTTGTGATGACTCTGATTCAACCAGAACACAAAAAGTTTTCCATGCATTAGATGAAATCTGCTGCGAATTTGATCTCGGAAAACCGATCTGGCTGGAATCCAATATCAGAGAATTTCAGCTGCATGCAAAAACCCGTTTCCGTCAGGACAGTTTTATCGAAGAAATTCCTTTTGATTATCTGGAATTTCATGTCATAGAAGAAGATTCTATCTGGTAAACTTAGTTTCTGTAAAACCAGCTCCATTTACACGGCACATTTCAAGAAGAATCTGTGAAATTCTATCGAGAAAATAACATTAAAACGTGCTTTACGATTTTACAGCTGATCATCACTGCTCACAGATCTTTTATTTCATAGGAAAACCCAGCACTTTCACACATTCATGTCTTTTCTATGAAACAAAAAAGACTATCGCCCAAGCAAACATCTGCTCTGCGATAGTCTTTTTTTATTTCCGATATTAGAAATCAACTCTTCCTGTCACATCACCATTTACTACATAGTAAATAGAATTTTCTTCAGGTTTTACATAAACTGCGATTTCTTTTAAATCAGCTTCTTTGTTTCCAGTTGCAGTCCAAGCTTCTTTTACTCTTGCGATTGCTTCTTCCATAGAAACTTCTTTGTTTGCTGCCTGTACAACAAATGTTGTTTTAACTGCTTTTTTCACAGTTTTCTTTGCTGCTGGTTTTTTCGCTGCTGGTTTTGTTTCTTTTTCTGCTACAGCTTTCTTTGTTTCAACTGCTTTTTCTTCTTTTACAGCCGTTTCTTTTACAGCTTCAGTTTTTTCTTCTACTTTAACGGTTTCTTTTACGTCTACGATCTTTTCTGTCTGTACCGGAGCTGTCTTTTTAGCTGCTGTTCTTTTTGCTGCCATAATATAATTCTCCTTTTTCCATATGCTCTTTTATGTATGGGAAATTTACACAATTTCCCGACATATCTTTTGTACAATACCACGAAAGATGCGTTTTTGCAAGAAATTTCAGGCATTTCCCTATGATTTCTTCAAGTTCCGTTATCGTTCCACAGCTCCTGACATTTCAAAAAACAAATCCAGATTTCTCTGCCAAACAGATTTTATTCGTGATGTCCTCCACAGGAATGTCCTTCACCACATCCATGAGAACCACATGTATGTCCTTCTTCATGATGATGTTCGCCATGATGATTACATTTTACGTCTGGATTGTATACCAAGGTACCTGCTGCAAATTCAGCAACTGCTTTATCCGCTTCTCCTGATACTCCGCCGTATAAACGAATCCCTGCTGCTGCCAATGCATTCTGTGCTCCGCCGCCGATTCCACCACAGATCAGTACATCTACCTGTAATGCATTTAATACGCCTGCAAGTGCCCCGTGTCCGCTTCCATTCGTATCTACCACTTCCGAAGAAACCACTTTTCCCTCTTCGAGATCATAAATCTTAAACTGTTCTGTGTGTCCAAAATGCTGAAAAATCTCTCCATTTTCATAAGTTACTGCTACTCTCATGCTATATTCCCCTTTCAATCTTTGATAACGTGTATAAATCTGCTGCTTAAAGCATTCATTATAACCGCATGATCTGTCATCTCCGTTGCACAATCGGAAATCTCCTTCTTTAATCTGAAGCGGAAGACCTTCCACCAGTGCTGTCGCAATTTTCTTTCTTGCATTATCATAAATTCTCTGTACTGTGGTTCTGCCGATCTGCATAAACTCACTGCACTGTTCCTGCGTCATTCCTTCTTTATCCAGCAGACGAATCGCTTCGTATTCATCTACATTTAAGATTACAGGCTCTTTTCCTTCAAAATCCTGTACCGGAAGAAATTCCTGATTTTCCGGAAAATGACACACTCTCCGGCACTTTGTAGGTCTTGGCATCCTCTTTCCTCCATCATACAACTTCCATCTGTTGATTTTGGTAACATCAAATATCAAAGTTTATTTTTTAATATACCCAAAATCACTTTATTGTAGTTTCATATTAATACCGTTATGAACATATGTCAATAACTTATTTGATTCTTACAACTGCCTGCGATGCAGAACAAAAAGAATGAGACCATTCCCTTTCGGAAATGATCCCATTCTTTTTTATTTACACGATCAGTTAGAAAAATCACAGTTTATATGCTGATTCATCAAACATCACGATAGCCTGAGAAGTTCGTAACGCATACTTCTCATAATTGTATTCATAAGCAGAAAATTCAAGGAATTTTTAATTCTTATGCTCCAACTGCAAAACACCTTTTATCTTGGTAAAAGATTTTTCCCCAGCTTCTTAAAATCTGCTTATCGGATCTCTTCTGCACTTTCCAGTCCGAATACAGTCACAACGGTATCATTGCTTAATGCACCTTCACCGCC
>CAZWLV010000096.1:0-5703 GCA_964634715.1 uncultured Lachnoclostridium sp.
ACAGTAACCATGAATTCAGATTTTGTGATGTAAAAGATGGATTTGCACTTGTCAGAAGAAACAGAATTCGTTACAATAAAAAGCAGGCATAGAGGGGTTCTATCTGAGAAAGGTAGAAAAGATGCCGAAAAATTTCATGAAAAATAAAGCAGGAAAAGTTTGTTTCCTGCTTGTTTGTGTTTTCTTATGTACTGCCTGTGGAAAAGAAAAAACAGTATTTCAGGCAGGAGAGGACAATCCTCCCGTAACAGAAATTTCAGAAACGGTACTTTTGGAAGAACCGGAGGAAGAGACGACAGAAGAAAAAGAAACGATTTCTCTTTCAGGGAAGATCAATATCAACAAGGCGAATGCAGAAGAACTGATGACATTGCCGGGCATCGGTGAAGTACGTGCATTGTCTATTATTGAGTATCGGGAAACGTATGGGAGTTTCGAAAAGATTGAGGATATTATGAATGTGAAGGGCATTAAGACCGGAGTGTTCAGTAAAATAAATGATTTAATTTGTGTGAAATGAGGAAAAAATGAGTAAAAAAGTTTTGGTCGTTGACGATGAAAAATTAATCGTGAAGGGTGTCCGGTTTAGTCTGGAGCAGGATGGCATGGAAGTAGACTGTGCTTATGACGGTGAAGAAGCACTGGAAAAGATCCAGTCAAAGGAATACGATATCATTCTGCTTGATATCATGCTTCCGAAAATGAACGGATTTGAAGTATGTCAGCAGGTAAGAGAATTTTCGGATGTGCCGATCGTGATGCTGACAGCCAAAGGCGATGATATGGATAAGATTTTAGGTCTGGAATATGGAGCAGATGATTATATTACCAAGCCGTTTAACATTCTGGAAGTCAAAGCCCGGATCAAGGCGATCACAAGAAGGACTGCAAAAGCAGAAAAACAGAAAAAAGATGATTCGATCATCAAAGCATCAGATATGACACTGGATATCGACAGCAAGCGTCTGCATATTCAGGATCGGGAAGTGAATCTGACTTCCAAAGAATTTGATGTTTTGGAACTGCTTGTAAAAAATCCGGATAAAGTTTACAGTCGTGAAAAACTGCTGCAGCTTGTCTGGGGCAGCCAGTATCCGGGAGATGTTCGTACCGTAGATGTCCATATTCGAAGATTAAGAGAAAAGATCGAAGTCAATCCAAGCGATCCGAAATATGTACATACCAAGTGGGGAGTGGGTTACTATTTTAAAGGTTAAAAAGATTTTTTTATCATTGAGCGAAATATTAAAAAGCCTGAATTTCAGGCTTTTTGTCACTTTTTTAATTGTAGGACTGGTTCCGGTGATGGCAGCAGCCAATGTTTTTTTGGAAACATACTATGAAAGAGCCATTGCCGTGCGTACGACAGATGTGCAGAATCAGTGTAAGATCATTTCAAACCAGATCATTGCGAGTGATTATCTTACCAGCAATAAATCAGATGCGATTTCCGGGGAGCTGTCTTTGATCTCCTCTCTTTATGACGGTCGTATTATGATCATCGATCAGGATCTGAGAGTAGTGACGGATACGTATGATATGGAAGCCTCAAAGACCATGATCGTAGAAGAAGTGATCCGGTGTTTTAAGACCGGAACCGGTGTGCATATGGTCAGCGGCCGTTTTATAGAGGTAGCAGTGCCGATCCAGAGAGTTTTAGATGAAACGACAGGGGAGACGGAAACGCTCGGTGTGATCTTAGTCAGTGCATCGTTAGATGCGATCACGGATAACAGGGCAGTGCTGGAAAATTCCATCAGCCTGATCCTTACGATCATTCTGATCATTTTGGTTTTGGCGGCAGCGACTTTAGCAATGGCATTTACGCTTCCGTTTAAACGTATGACAAAGAAGATCAATGCAGTGACTGCGGAACATATCGAAGATGAGATCCGGGAGGGAGCATATACAGAAACCAAACAGATCGCAGATGCATTTAACCAGCTTCTTTCCAAATTAAGGCTTTTGGATGAATCACGGCAGGAGTTTGTATCGAACGTGTCCCATGAGCTGAAAACACCATTGACTTCTATGAAAGTACTGGCAGATTCCCTGATCCAGATGCCGGAAGCACCGGTAGAATATTACAGAGAATTTATGGAAGATATTTCAGCAGAGATCGATCGTGAAAATGCGATCATTGCAGATCTTCTGACGATGGTAAAACTGGATAAAACACAGGCGGAAATGAATATTCAAAATCACAGCATCAATGAGCTTTTGGAACTGATCTTAAAGCGGCTTCGTCCGATCGCAACGCAGCATAACATAGAAATGGTATTTGAAAGTTTCAGAGAAGTGACTGCGGATATTGATGAAGTGAAGATGACGCTGGCATTGACCAATTTTGTAGAAAATGCCATCAAATACAATAAAGAAAATGGCTGGGTTCACGTATCTTTAGATGCGGATCATAAATATTTCTTTGTAAAAGTAACGGATTCCGGATGCGGGATCCCGCAGGAAGCACAGGAACAGATTTTTGAACGTTTTTATCGTGTAGATAAATCTCATTCAAGAGAGATCGGCGGAACAGGTCTTGGACTTGCCATTGCGAAGAATGTAATACTCATGCATCGCGGCATCATAGAAGTTTCCAGTGTCGTAGATGAAGGAACGACCATTACGGTACGTGTTCCGCTGAATTATATTGCATAGAAAGGAGAAAAGGATATGAAAAAATTCAGATCGTTTCTGCTCATATTGTCATTTCTCCTCATATGTACGGGATGCAGAAAAAAAGAAGTTTTTGAAGAGGGAACGGCTGTATATTATCTGAATGAAGAAGAAACGTCTATCGTACCGGTTGGATATCAGATTCCGGAAGGTACGGTGGAAGAACAGGCCGGAAAACTTTTGGAAAAACTTGCGGAAGTGCCGGAAACCGTAGGGATGAAACAGACCATTTCAGAAGAGATCAAACTTCTGGGGTATACGTTGGATCGAAAACAGCTCTATCTGGATTTTAGTGCAGAATATCTGGAAATGGATAAAGTAAAAGAAGTGCTTGTCAGAGCTGCGATCGTCAAGACGATGGTTCAGTTAGAGGAAGTCAGCTTTATCGGCTTTCGTGTAGCCGGAGAACCTTTGACGGACAGCCGTGGGATGAACATTGGTCTGATGAATGAAAATACATTTCTGGATAATATGGGAAGTGAAGAAAATGCTACAAAGATTGTAAACTTAAATCTTTACTTTGCTAATAAAACAGGTGATAAATTAACTCCTCAATCGACGGTTCTGGAATACAGTGCCAATGTGGCAGTGGAAAAAATAGTAGTAGAACAGCTGATCACAGGACCGACGGAAAAGGGATATTATCCGACCATTCCTCAGGATACCAAGGTTATGAGTGTTACGACCAAAGATGGTGTCTGTTACGTAAATCTGGATATTGGATTTACGGCACAGGGATATGATGTGCTTGGTCAGGTTACCATTTATTCCATCGTAAATTCACTGACAGAGCTGCCTGGGATCACCAGTGTCCAGATCCTTGTGAACGGAGAAACGAATATCAATTACAAAGACAGTATTAGTCTGGAAAGTACTTTCCAGATGAATCAGGAAATTGTTGAAAAGGAGGAATAAGAATAATATGCGGCGAAGGCCTTTATGCATAGCCGTTGTCCTTCTCTTAATGATCTTATGGATCTTACCGGAAAATGTCTGGCTGAAAGAGCCGGACATTTCATCCGGTGAAAATCTGACGGTTACCGGTGTCGTAACCAAGAGAGAAGAAAAAGAGGACAAACAAGTCTATTATATGAAGAACTGTTTTACGGACAGTTCAGATTCAAAATTTTCTATGATCGTCTATCTTTCAGAAGACGATTCCTATCCGATCGGATGTACATTATCAGTTTATGGAACGATCTATCAATTAAATAAAGCTACGAATCCGGGACAATTTGATGCAGAAACTTATTATCAGAGCATGGGGATTTTGTATACTTTTCAGGCAGAACGTGTCCTTACATGGGAAGGAGAAACTGTTTGGAAGGAAAAGATCACATGCTGCAGAGAATATTTGGCAAAAATACTTTCGGAGATTTATAACGAACGGGACAGCGGAATTTTAAGAGCGGCTGTTTTAGGGGATAAGTCTGCACTTCGGGAAGAAGATCAGCTGCTATATCAGAAAAATGGGATTTCGCATTTGTTAGCGATTTCCGGTCTTCATATTTCTATGATCGGGATCAGCTTTTACAAATTTTTACGAAAACTTCATTTGACTTATGCAGAGGCCGGGATTCCAAGTGGGATTTTGCTGCTCCTGTACGGTCAGATGACAGGTTTTGGAGTGTCCACTTTGCGGGCAGTCTGCATGTTTCTTGTGATGATCACGGCGGATATTCTTGGAAGAGCTTATGATATGGCAAGTGCAATGTCTTTAGCGGCACTGATCATCTTACTGCGTGATCCTTTGCAGGCAAGACAGGGCGGTTTTTTATTGTCTTTTGGTGCAGTGCTTGGGATCTGTTTTGTCTATCCGATCCTTCAGTCGGTATTTCAGGTGAAAAAGAAGTTTGCTAATACGATCTTGTTCAGCCTGTCGATTTCATTGGTCACATATCCGATCAGTGTTCATTTTTTCTATGAGTATGCACTGTATTCTACACTGTTAAATCTGGTTGTGATTCCCTGTATGCCCTTTATCATGGGATTTGGCGGGATTTCCATGCTGTCAGAATGTGTTTTTTCAGGAAGCGGAAAATGGATCGGACTTCCGGCACATCTGATGCTGGGGTTTTATGAATTTTTATGCCGGCACATGATTAAACTGCCGTATGCAGTTTTGAGAATGGGCTGTGAAGCGTTCTGGCAGCTGATTTTATATTATGTGCTTTTGATCGTTGCTTTACTGCTTTTATGGTATGACAGGCGGAAAATTTATAGTTTGCTTTTGCCGGCGGCAGTGAGCATCGTTTCCCTTCGGTTTCACAGTGGCTTTGCGTTTACGATGCTAGATGTCGGACAGGGAGACAGTTTATTTTTACGATTTCCGAGCGGTACGGTCTGTCTGGTTGACGGCGGAAGTACAGGAGTGAAAAATGCAGGGAAATACAGGATCCTTCCGTATCTGAAATATGAAGGTGTAAAAGAGGTGGATTATGTGATCTTGACGCATCTTGACGAAGATCATATGAATGGGATCAGAGAATTGGTCGAAATGACAGGGACATTAGATAGTATTTCTATTGGAACAATTTTTTTTCCGGAGATCGCTGATCCGGATGATACTTATGAAGAACTGTGGCAGATGGCAGAAGAAAAAGGAATTGCGGTAGGAACCATCGGGGCAGGGGATTGTTTTACGGAAGAGGACTTTGAAATGAAATGTCTGTATCCATTTAAAAACAGTTACAGTGCAGATAAAAACGACAGTTCCACGACGCTTCAGATCACGTATCGGAAGTTTACGATGCTGCTGACAGGCGATCTGGGAACTACGGGAGAAAAGGAACTGTTGAAAAAGGAAGCATTGCAGGAGATTGATGTATGGAAGGTATCACATCATGGATCAAAATATTCCGGAGGAGCGGAGTTTTTAGAAAAGATTCAGCCGAATCTGAGCCTGATCTCTGTGGGGAAAAATAATTACGGTCATCCGTCTGACGAGCTTTTAAAACGCTTGAAAGCAGTGAGAAGTTATGTGAAAACAACACTGGAATGTGGTGCGATAAGCTTAAGAAGCGATGG
>CAZWLV010000097.1:0-5611 GCA_964634715.1 uncultured Lachnoclostridium sp.
ATGTTGTAAAAGATGATGAAGTCCCCATCGTAGCCGAATTTACGGGTCGTATCATGGCGGGTCGCCGTTATTCTGATGGTCTTCATCAGGCGATTGAAGCAAAAGAGCATGTAAAAGTTAAGAGAGAAAGCAAGACGCTGGCAACCATTACCTTCCAGAACTTCTTTAACAAATATGAGAAGAAATCCGGTATGACAGGTACAGCTCTTACAGAAGAAAGAGAATTCCGTGATATTTACGGTATGGACGTTGTGGAAATCCCGACAAACCGTCCGGTCATCCGTATCGACCATCAGGACGCAGTTTATGCAACCAAAAATGAAAAATATCATGCAGTTATTCGTGAGATCGAAGCAGCCCATGCAAAAGGACAGCCGGTACTGGTAGGTACGATCACGATTGAAACTTCTGAACTTCTCAGCAGCATGCTGAAGAAAAAAGGAATCCAGCATGAAGTATTAAATGCGAAGTTCCATGAAAGAGAAGCAGAGATCGTAGCACTGGCAGGTGTTCATGGTGCGGTTACCATCGCAACCAACATGGCAGGTCGTGGTACGGATATCAAACTGGATGACGAAGCAAAAGCAGCAGGCGGTCTGAAGATCATCGGTACAGAACGTCATGAATCCAGACGTATTGATAATCAGCTGCGTGGCCGTTCCGGCCGTCAGGGAGATCCGGGTGAATCCAAATTCTACATCTCTCTGGAAGATGATCTGATGAGACTGTTTGGTTCTGAAAGACTGATGTCTGTCTTCCAGTCTTTAGGTGTACCGGAAGATGAAGAGATCCAGCATAAGATGCTCAGCTCTGCCATTGAAAAAGCACAGACAAAGATTGAAAATAATAACTACGGAATCCGTAAAAACCTTCTCGAGTATGACCGTGTCAACAACGAACAGCGTGAGATCATTTATGAAGAACGCCGTCGTGTGCTTGATGGAGAGAGCATGAGAGATGTTGTTTATAAAATGATCACAGATACTGTGGAAAATGTAGTAGATACCTTTATCGGAGACGATCAGAGTAAAGAAGAATGGGATTATCAGGGATTGAACGATTCTCTTCGTCAGTCTATTCCGTTAGAACTGATCACACCGGATCGTATTACAGGAAAAACAAAGAATGAGTTAAAACACCAGTTAAAACAGGAAGGTGTGAAACTCTATGAAGCAAAAGAAGCGGAATTCCCGAATCCGGAAATGCTGCGTGAACTGGAACGTGTATTCTTACTGAAAGTGATCGACAGAAAATGGATGGATCATATCGATGATATGGATCAGCTTCGTCAGGGTATCGGTCTTCAGGCTTATGCACAGAGAGATCCGGTTATTGAATACAAGATGTCAGGATACGATATGTTCGAAGAAATGACAAACAGTATTCAGGAAGAAACGATCAGACTTCTTATGCACGTAACAGTAGAAGAAAAAGCAGAACGTGAACAGGTGGCAAAAGTTACCGGAACAAACAAAGATGATACGTTAGCGAAAAAACCGACAAAACGTGCAGATGCGAAAGTATATCCAAACGATCCGTGTCCATGCGGTTCCGGCAAAAAATACAAACAGTGCTGTATGAACAAAAAATTCTAAAAAGATAGTTTATCTGAAAGAAATAAAAAACAAATCGTAAAGTAATGTAAGCCCCGTCTGTTGCAGATGGGGCTTGCTTAGTTTCAGAAAATCCTTTATGATGAAAAACAGGGTATCTGCTGTTTTTTGCAGATGACCGAAAAAAAGGATCAGGAAAGATCCTAAAATGAAAAAAAGAAAGAAGGTGCTGCAGTGGTAGAATTAGATCAGATCAAATATATTCTGTCAACTTATGACAAACCTCTTGTAGAATTGAGGGATTCACTTTGACTTAGCATCAAAAAGTCAGAGGATTGAAGAATTAGAAAGAGAAATGGAAGCTCCGGGCTACTGGGATGATCCGGAAAAGGCACAGCAGGGAATGATCGTGCTGAAAGGACTCAAAGATGAGGTAGAAACCTATCAGGGGCTGATCCAGAGTTATGAAGATATCCAGACACTTCTGGAAATGGGTTATGAGGAAGAAGACGAAAGTCTGATTCCGGAAGCACAGGCAGAGATGGATGGATTTGTCAGCCGTTTTGAAAATCTCCGGATCAAAACGCTGTTGTCAGGACAGTATGATAAAGATAATGCGATCCTGAAATTAAATGCAGGAGCCGGTGGTACGGAAAGCTGTGACTGGGCTTCCATGCTGTATCGTATGTACACGAGATGGGCTGAAAAGAAAGGATTTTCTGTGGAAGTGCTGGATTATCTGGATGGTGACGAGGCAGGGATCAAATCCGTTACTTTTCAGGTCAATGGCGAAAATGCCTACGGTTATCTGAAATCAGAAAAAGGAGTTCACCGTCTGGTACGTATTTCACCGTTTAATGCTCAGGGAAAACGCCAGACATCGTTTGTGTCTCTGGATGTTATGCCGGATATAGAAGATGACATTGATATTGAGATCAATCCGGAAGATTTAAGGATCGATACGTATCGTTCCAGCGGAGCCGGCGGACAGCATATTAATAAAACTTCTTCTGCGATCCGTATTACGCATCTCCCGACGGGGATCGTTGTACAGTGTCAGAATGAACGTTCACAGTTCCAGAACAAAGATAAAGCCATGCAGATGTTAAAAGCAAAGCTGTATTTACTGGAACAGCAGAAAAATGCAGAAAAATTATCAGATATCCGTGGAGAAGTGACTGAGATCGGCTGGGGAAACCAGATCCGTTCTTATGTAATGCAGCCATATACGATGGTAAAAGATCATCGTACCAGTGAAGAAGTCAGCAATGTAGGCAGTGTAATGGACGGCAATATCGATCCGTTTATCAATGCTTACTTAAAATGGATCAATACTGCACCGGAAGAATCATAGAGGATGCTTTTGACGCACCTGTGGGGCAAGTGCTGCCGACAGGATAATAACACTTTAATGCTGTAAAGAATTTGCGTAAGAAAGTACTTGCAGAAGATAGGTGTTTGGGTGTAAAGTGATAGAAATATTTTTACTAGAGGAGATTGGAAATATGAAGCACGTCGCGGTTATGGGATACGGCACTGTTGGTTCAGGAGTCGTAGAAGTTTTAAAAACAAATAAAGACACAGTTGCCCGAAATGTCGGAGAAGAACTGAATGTAAAATATGTTCTGGATCTGAGAGATTTTCCGGGAGATCCTGTACAGGAGATCATCACACATGATTTTGAAGACATTTTAAATGACAAAGAAGTCAGTGTGGTAGCAGAAGTGATGGGAGGCATCGAACCGGCATATACTTTTA
Organism: uncultured Lachnoclostridium sp.; assembly: GCA_964634715.1. Lineage (GTDB taxonomy): Bacteria > Bacillota > Clostridia > Lachnospirales > Lachnospiraceae > HGM12587. The sequence continues at coordinate 3,312 of CAZWLV010000097.1, forward strand.
CGAAAAAATGCCTGATGGCAGGAAAAAGTGTATGTACGTCAAACAAAGCACTCGTAGAAAAACATGGTGCAGAACTTCTGGCGATCGCAAAAGAAAACAATGTAAATTATCTTTTTGAAGCAAGCGTAGGCGGCGGAATTCCAATCATTCGTCCACTTCACACCTGTCTGACAGCAGATGTGATCGAAGAAATCTCTGGTATCCTGAACGGAACAACCAATTATATGCTCACAAAAATGTCTGCGGAAGGTGCAGATTATGCAGAAGTTTTAAAAGATGCACAGGAAAAAGGTTATGCAGAACGCAATCCGGAAGCAGATGTCGAAGGACATGATGCCGGAAGAAAGATTGCGATCTTAACTTCCCTCATCAGTGGAAAAAAGGTGGATTTTGAAGATCTTTACTGTGAAGGCATTACAAAGATCACACCTGCGGATATTCAGTATGCAAAAAAACTGGGACTGGCGATCAAATTGTTGGCGACCAGCAAAAAGCAGGGCGATCAGTACAGCATTATGGTAACGCCAAAGATGCTTGGTGCATCACATCCGTTATATAGTGTGAATGATGTATTTAATGCAATTTTCGTAAAAGGAAATATGTTAGGAGATTCCATGTTCTATGGAAGCGGTGCAGGAAAACTTCCGACAGCCAGTGCAGTTGCAGGAGATATCGTGGAAGCTGCCAAAGTATCCGGAAATCAGGGATATGGCTGGACAGAAGAAAAACTGGAACTTGCAGATCTTAGTACAGTAGAAAACAGATTCTTTGTAAGAACTGCTGCATCAGCCGAAGAAGTAAAAGCGGCATTTGGTGATGTACAGATTTTGACAGGTGTAGAAAAAGACGAGATCGGTTTTGTAACAGGTAAAATGACAGAAGCAGCTTATAGAGAATGTGCAGATAAATTAAACGGTATTATTTCTATGATCCGTGTCGAAGGATAGGCGAAAACGATGAAATATGTATTGATCTTAGGCGATGGAATGGCAGACAGGCCGATTCCGGAACTGGAAGGAAAAACGCCCTTAGAATATGCAGAAACCCCAACGATGGATGAACTTGCACCACGCTCAGAGATCGGTCTGGTTCATACTGTTCCGGAAGGAATGGCACCGGGCAGCGATACGGCAAATATGTCTGTATGCGGCTATGATCCGAAAGTGTATTATACGGGGCGCTCTCCATTAGAAGCGTTATCTATCGGTGTGGCGATGAAAGAGACAGATGTTGCAGTGAGGACTAATATTGTGACTGTTTCAGAAGATGATCTTCCGTATGAACAAAAAAGGATCATTGATCACAGTTCCAGTGAGATCAGCACAGAAGATGCAGCCGTTCTTATGGAAGCAGTACAAAAAGAATTAGGCAGTGAAATGTTCCGTTTTTATGTAGGTACGAGTTATCGTCATCTGCTTATATGGGACAAAGGCAGTGTAGTGGAACTGACACCGCCCCATGATATCTTAGGAAAGACCATTGGGGAGTATCTGCCGAAGGAACCGCTGCTTTTAGAAATGCAGAAAAAAAGTTATGAAATCTTAAAAGATCATCCGATCAATACGGCACGAAAGAAAGCAGGATTAAATCCGGCCAATTCTATCTGGTTTTGGGGAGCCGGGACAAAGCCGATCCTGACTTCTTTTGAAGAAAAGACAGGTAAAAAAGCGGTGATGATCTCAGCTGTCGATCTGCTTAAAGGGATCGCAGTAGGTGCCGGTATGGATAATAAGATCGTAGAAGGTGCTAACGGACAGCTTCATACGAATTACGAAGGAAAAGCACAGGCAGCGATCGATGCACTTTTAAAAGAAGGCTATGATTTTGCTTATATCCATGTAGAAGCACCGGATGAAATGGGACATCAGGGCAGTGTAGAAAAAAAGGTTCAGGCGATCGAATTTTTGGACAGCCGGATCATCAGAAAAGTAAAAGAAGCATTGGATGCCTCTGGGGAAGCCTATCGTATGCTGATCTTACCGGATCATCCGACACCGATCGAAGTGCGGACACATACTGCGGATCCGGTTCCATATCTTTTATATGATAATCAAAAAGAACAACTGCACGATTGGAAATATAACGAAAAATGTGCGGCAGATTCAGGAAACGATCGTTTGATCGGGCATGAATTTATCGACGAACTGTTCAGATGACAGGCTGAATACAGGAGGATGAGGAGAATATTATGTTAATTGTGAAAAAATTCGGTGGTACCTCCGTAGGCAACAGTGAAAGAATCCAGAATGTTGCCAGAAGAATTGCGGCAGAGTACAAAAAAGGAAATGATGTAGTGGTAG
>CAZWLV010000098.1:0-2739 GCA_964634715.1 uncultured Lachnoclostridium sp.
TATACGAGAAAAGATAAAAATGAGATCGAAGAATCTCTGGAAATGGTTTATAAACGCTTTCCGAGACTGGAAGAACGTAAAAATCAGATGGCAGGAACGCTTTCCGGCGGAGAACAGCAGATGCTTGCCATGGGACGTGCTCTGATGAGCAAACCGAAGATCATCCTGATGGATGAACCGTCCATGGGTCTTTCTCCGATCTTTGTAAATGAAATTTTTGACATTATTCAGGAAGTCAGTGCTGCCGGAACGACAGTTCTTCTGGTAGAACAGAATGCTAAAAAAGCACTTTCGATCGCCGACAGAGCGTATGTACTGGAAACAGGAAATATTGCACTGGAAGGTGATGCGAAGGTTCTGCTGAATGATGATTCTATTAAAAAAGCATATTTAGGGGAATAAGGGGGCAACGACAATGAAGCACTTAGTCATTACGATCGCAAGACATTTTGGAAGCGGCGGAAGAACCGTAGGAATGATGCTTGCCAATGAACTTGGGATTCACTGTTACGACAGGGAAATCTTAAGAATGGCATCAGATGCCAGCGGAATTAATGAAGCACTGTTTGAAAAAGCAGATGAACGATTAAAAAGTAATCTTTTGAAGATCAGCAGTAAAGTTTATAAAGGTCAGCTGATCTCACCGGATAAAGGGGATTTTGTATCCAATGATAACCTTTTTAATTATCAGGCAAAAGTGATCAAAGAGCTTGCTGAAACAGAATCCTGTATCATTGTAGGACGCTGTGCTGATTTTGTTTTGAAAGACAATGAAGATGTGACACGCATTTATGTATATGCGGATCCGAAATTCTGTCTGGAACGTTCTAAGGAATTCCTTGGTATGTATGATAATGATAAAGAAGTTTTGAAACACATTGAAAAAACAGATAAATTCCGTGGAGATTACTATAAGTACTATACAGGAAAAAGCTGGGATGATGCCAGAAATTATGACTTGTGTTTAAATAGTGGTGTTCTTGGATTTGAAAAAACCGTGGAAGAGATCAAAGCATATCTGCGAGTACGTTTTGGTGAAAATGTGTTTGATGATCTGAAATAAACAGGATTTACAGAGCCCACATTTGTGGGCTCTTTTTCAAAAATAGAGAGGACTGTAAGAAAAGTGTTGTGGACAGTCAGAAAGAAATTGGCAGGATTTAGTGGTAAAAACGACTGAAAACGGCCGGGATAAGTAAGATGGAGGGGAAAAAGATGCTTATAAAGAATGGTATGCTGGCAGATCCGGTGAAGGAGTGTACGTATCATGCAGATATCCGGATTACAGACGGAAAGATCATGGAGATTGCAGAAGGATTAGCAGAAAAAGAAGGAGAAGAAATTCTGGATGCGACAGGAAAATATGTAGCACCGGGACTGATCGATGGACATGTACATTTTCGTGATCCGGGGCTGACCTATAAAGAAGATCTTCATACAGGAGCATTGGCTGCGGCAGCAGGAGGATTTACAACGGTGATCTGTATGGCGAATACTAAACCGGTTGTGGATCGTGTGGATGTTTTAAAAGATATTTTAGAAAGAGCGAAAAATGAAAAGATCCATGTTCTTCAGGCAGGTGCTGTTTCCATAGGGTTTCAGGGAAAAGAACTGACAGACTTTGAGGCACTGCTGAAAGCGGGAGCAACCGGTCTGACAGATGATGGGATTCCTTTAGCAGATGAAGCATTTGTAAAAAGTGCCATGGAAAAAGCAAAAGAACTGGATGTGGTATTGAGTTTTCATGAAGAAAATCCGGCACTGATCGATAACAATGGAGTCAATCGGGGAAAGGCCAGTGAATTTTATCAGATCGGCGGTTCACCGAAGGAAGCAGAAATTTCCATGGTAGAAAGAGACTGCAGACTGGCAAAAGAAACTGGTGCAAAGATCAATATTCAGCATATCAGCTCGAAAGAAGCAGTAGAACTGGTACGTCAGGCAAAAAAAGACGGTGCTCATGTATATGCAGAAGCGGCACCACATCATTTTACATTAACAGAAGAAGCGTGTATCCAGTATGGAACGATGGCAAAAATGAATCCTCCGCTCCGTACAGAAGAGGATCGTCTTGCGATCATCGAAGGACTGCAGGACGGAACTATTGATATGATCGCGACCGACCATGCACCTCATAGTGCAGAGGAGAAGGCAAAACCGATCACGGAAGCACCGAGCGGAATCATTGGTCTGGAAACTTCTCTGGCACTTGGTATTACAAGTCTGGTAAAAACCGGAAAATTAAGCATCCCGGAACTGATCAAAAAAATGTCCCTGAATCCTGCCAGAATTTACGGGCTGGATAAAGGAACACTGGAAATCGGAAAAGATGCCGATCTGGTTATTTTTGATCCTGAAAAACGCTGGACACCGAAAGAATATCATTCGAAAGCATCTAATACACCATTTACGGGAATGGAGCTTTACGGAGAAGTGGCAGCAGTGATCTGTGACGGAAAGATCGCATTTATGAAGAAGGCTTTTTCAGAAATTCAATAAATTTCTGACATGCTTCCTGCTGATCCGCTGGAAGAGCGACAAAATCTGCGACGATCCTTGCCTGTGCGGCACTCAAGGGAATGACGACGCCGGATTGTGAAACGCCACGGTACAGAGGAGCATAATTTCTGGAATCTTCAATTTGCGAAGTATAGCGATAACTGATCAGCGTATCTACTGTGATTTTATAAAATTCAGCAATTTTACGTACAGTTTCGATATCAGGCGTACGTTTGTTGT
>CAZWLV010000098.1:2839-5548 GCA_964634715.1 uncultured Lachnoclostridium sp.
CAAAATAATGAAAACAACAATCTGTTGAATAGGTTCGGTTGACGGGATTCTGCGGATGTAAGATAATAAAATACATGGAGAAGGAGCGGATATGGAAGAAAAAAGAAAAAAACGAACAAAAAAAGATCATTCTTTTTATATTCTTCAGGGCTTGATCCTCTTAGCTTTTTTGCTTGTTGCGGTATTATTCGTAAAAAGTGATTATGCGAAAGGAATCTTTTCCTTAAGAAAAGAAGCGATCGAAATGGTACAGAACTCTACGATCGAAGATCTTCAGGGACAGAGAGTCGGCACCATTTATGATGCAGAGGGGGAAGTGATCACAGAATTAAAAAATGAACGGAATATCCGGTATCTTACCTTTGAAGAAATTCCGGAAGAAGTAAAAGATGCATTTATCAGCATCGAAGATAAACGCTTTTATCAGCATCATGGAGTGGATTTTTTTGCACTGACCAGAGCTGTGACAAAGCTGGTCAACAAAAATGCCATTACGCAGGGGGGAAGCACCATTACCCAGCAGCTGGCAAGAAATGTTTTTTTAACTCATGAAGTCAGCTGGCAGAGAAAAGTAAAGGAAATGTTCATTGCATGGGAACTGGAAAAACTTTATTCAAAAGAAGAAATTTTAGAGTTTTATGTTAATAATATTTTCTATGCCAATAACTGTTATGGGATCGAAGCAGCCAGTCAGAAATATTTCGGAAAAACGATCAGTGAATGCAGTCTTTCGGAAATCGCATTTTTATGTGCCATTCCAAACAGTCCAAGCCGTATGGATCCGCTGAAGCATAAGGAAACGACCTTGGAAAGAAGAGATGTGATCCTTGAGGCAATGTATGACAATGATAAGATCTCTAAGGCAGAATATGACGCTGCATTGAAAGAAGAGATTACGGTAGAAAGTCATAGTGTAACTTACGAACAGTCATGGGTAAGATCTTATGCGATCCATTGTGTGGTAGAAGAAATGATGGCTGCAGATGGATTTGAATTTCAGTATGATTTTCCGGAAGTAACGGATAAAGAAGATTATGAAGATCTTTATGATGAGACATTTGCGGCATATCGGGAAAAATTATTTACTTCCGGCTATCAGATCTATACGACCATTGAACCGGAACAGCAGGAACTGCTGCAGAAAGCCATTGATGAAAAGCTGGAAGAATATAATACGAAAAATACCAATGGAAGCTATGCCCTGCAGTGTTCCGCAGTCTGTATTGATAATGAAACAGGAAAAGTGACTGCGATCGTAGGCGGAAGAAGTCAGGAAGATATTTCCTATGATTATAACAGGGCTTATTTAAGTTCCAGACCGCCGGGAAGTGCTATTAAGCCGCTTTTGGTATATACACCGCTTTTAGAACGGGGATATACAGCGGATTCTATCGTGGAAGATAAAAAGGATCCTGACGGACCGAAAAATGCAAATGGACAGTATTCTGGTTCCATGACACTGCGAAGAGCTGTAGAAGTATCAAAAAATACAGTGGCATGGGATAAATTTCAGGAAATTGGTGCTGAAACAGCAATGCAGTATCTGCTGAATATGGAATTTTCAGATATCATGCCGCAGGATTATACCGGTTCATCGGCATTGGGCGGTTTTACCAGAGGAACCAGTGCATTGGAAATGACAGCTGCGTATGCGGCACTGGAAAATCATGGAGCGTATCGCACGCCAACGTGCATCCTTCGGGTAGAAGATTCTTATGGAAATGTTGTATTTGAACCGCAGGCAGAAAGCAGTCAGGTATATGAAAGCAGTGCAGCAGATGCGATGACAGATATTCTGGAAGGCGTTATGAAAAATGGTACGGCAGCCGGAATGGGACTTGACGCTATGCCGTCAGCCGGAAAGACAGGCACGACCAATGAAAATAAAGACGGCTGGTTTGTTGGATATACGCCATATTATACAACAGGAATCTGGGTAGGATATGATACTCCAAGATGGCTCAAAGGACTTAGCGGAAGTGCTTATCCGGCACAGATCTGGAATACTTATATGGAAGAGATCCATACCGGATTAACAGTAAAAGAGTTTGGAGAATAAGATGAATCAGAAAAAACAGGCATTAGAGATCATTGAACGTTTGAAAAAAGAATATCCGGATGCGGACTGTACACTGGATTATGATGATGCATGGAAGCTTTTAGTCAGTGTACGTCTTGCGGCACAGTGTACCGATGCCAGAGTCAATGTCGTAGTACAGGAACTGTATAAAAAATTTCCAACGATGAAAGATCTGGCGGAAGCAGAAGTAGAACAGATCGAAGAACTTGTCCGTCCGTGCGGTCTTGGAAAGAGTAAAGCGAGAGACATCAGCGGCTGTATGAAAATGCTTATGGAAGAGTACGATGGGAAAGTACCGGAGGATTTTGATGCATTGCTGAAGCTTCCGGGGGTAGGAAGAAAAAGTGCCAATCTGATCATGGGTGATGTTTTCGGAAAACCTGCCATCGTTACAGATACGCATTGCATCCGCCTGACGAACCGTATGGGACTGGTAGACGGTATTAAAGAACCGAAGAAAGTAGAGATGGCACTTTGGAAGATCATCCCGCCGGAAGAAGGAAGTGACTTCTGCCATCGTCTCGTCTATCATGGAAGAGATGTGTGTACGGCACGTACAAAACCGTATTGTGAAAAATGCTGTCTGGAGGATATCTGTCCAAAGATCGGTGTGGAATAGGTATTGTTTG
>CAZWLV010000099.1:0-5518 GCA_964634715.1 uncultured Lachnoclostridium sp.
GGGGCTTTTTATACATAACTTTGTTCTACTTTGATCACTGCATAGTAGTGACTGTCCGCATCATGGATCTTCTTTTTAAGATCAAATTCGATCTCTTTTATGCGGGAAAGTTCCTGTGCTTCTACCACAAGATCAAAGATCAGATTCGTGTGGGTAGTTCCGCGAACCATACGAAAATCATGGATCTTCCATGTTTCATTTTCTTCTCTTACCAGTGTTTCTACCATCTTTCTGGCAGTCCGGAGTTCTTCATCATCTGTGATCACCGGATCCATATGAATGGTTGCTTCATAATGAAGCTGTTCTTCTAAACGCTGTTCGATATTATCGATCACATCATGTGCCTCCAGAATGTTTACATCATAGGCAACTTCTGCATGAAGAGATACCATTCTCCGCCCCGGACCATAATCATGAATGACCATATCATGGATTTCCAAGATCATCGGTTCACTTAAGACCAGTTCCCTGATCTGTTCCACGATTTCCGGATCAGGGACAGCTCCCAAAAGCGGCTGTATCGTTTCTTTTGCTGCATGATATCCTGCGATCAGCACGATCACTGCTACAACTGCTCCGATATATCCGTCAAGATCGATCTTACAGAAATAAAACAACAGCATTCCGCCCAAAACGGCTCCGGTAGAAATACAGTCACTTAAAGAATCCGCTGCCGTCGCATTCATCGCTTCCGAAGCAATCTTTTTTCCTAATTTCCGATTAAAATATGCCATCCACAGTTTCAGCAAAATAGAAACTGCCAAAATAACGACCGAGATCATTTTAAATTCCAGAGCTTCCGGATGAAGGATCTTGCTGACAGAGCTTTTAAAAAGCTCATATCCCATCAAAAGGATCGCCATTGCCACAAAAAGCCCTGATAAATATTCGATCCTTCCATGACCAAACGGATGCTCCGTATCTGCCGGCTTTCCGGCCATATAAAATCCTACCAGTGTTACGACAGAAGAACCTGCATCTGATAAGTTGTTAAAAGCATCTGCCATGATCGAAACTGCTCCTGTCAAACGCCCTGCAAGAAGTTTCAAAGCGAACAAAAGCAGATTACAGAAAATCCCGACACAGCCGGAAAAAACACCATAAGACTGACGCACTTTCGCATCATTCACATTTTCCGAATCCCGGATCACTTTACGTACTAAATAATCAATCATTTTCTTATAAAACCTTACTTAAAAAAGTTTTTAATCGTTCATTCTTCGGATTTCCGAAAAATTCTTCCGGTGCTTCATCTTCCTGAATGATTCCTTCATCGATAAAGAGTACACGATTTGCCACTTCTCTCGCAAATCCCATCTCATGAGTAACGATGACCATGGTCAGACCTTCTTTTGCCAATGATTTCATCAGATCCAGTACTTCTCCTACCATTTCCGGATCCAGTGCGGAAGTCGGTTCATCAAAAAGTACCACGTCAGGATTCATAGCAAGTGCACGCACGATCGCTACACGCTGTTTCTGACCGCCGGAAAGTGTCGATGGATAGACATTTGCCTTATCTTCCAGTCCGATCTTTTTCAAAAGCTCGATCGCACGTTCTTTTTCTTCTGCAATGATCTGTGCTTTTGTTGTTGTTCTCTCTGAGCGTTTCTGTTTTCTTAATTCCTGACATCTGGTATGTACCGGTGCAAGCATGATATTTTCAATCACCGTTTTATTATTAAAAAGGTTAAAATGCTGGAATACCATTCCCATCTTTCTCCGGTGAATGTTGATATCCACCTTCATATCTGCAATATCCGTACCGTTAAAGATGATCTGTCCGCTGGTCGGATCTTCCATACAGTTCAGACAGCGTAAAAACGTACTTTTACCGGAACCTGACGGACCGATCACGCAGACAATATCTCCTTTATTGATCTTTACACTAATTCCATTTAACACATGATGCCCTTCAAAATCTTTTTTCAAATCAATTACGTCGATCACTTTTTCTCAGGCTCCTTTCCATCATCTTAATTCCCAAACTGATCAGCAGTACCAATACGATATAGATCAATGCCATTACAATATACGGAACCATATATTCATATGTTGTCGTTCCGATATTTTGAAATGCCACATAAAGATCCAATGCACCTACAAAGCTGACAACAGAAGTTTCTTTGATCAGTGCGATAAATTCATTTCCCAATGTCGGCAGGATATTTTTAACTGCCTGCGGGATCACGATCTTGATCATCGTTGTGCTGAAACTAAGTCCTACCGCACGTCCGGCTTCCATCTGTCCATGATCTACAGATAAAATACCGCTTCGCATGATCTCTGATATGTAAGCACCGCTGTTCAGACCAAAGACGAGCATTGATACCTGTACACCATCCAGTCTGATCCCCATCAAAGGTAAAAATACGTAATAAAAGATCAACAGCTGCACAACGATCGGTGTCCCACGGAACAGACCGACATAAAAGCTGCATACTGCGTTTAAAACACGCGGTAAACGTTTGTATTTCGGAACGACACGCACAGCTGCGATCAGTGTTCCGATCACGATTCCCAATACCAGACCTGAAACGGCGATCAGCAAAGTGTTCTGTAAACCTTCCAGAACCCTTCGGTATCCGCCCTGTTCCACAAAGATCTGGATAAATTTTGCAATTTTCAATTCAAAACTTCCCATAAAATTCTCCTTCATACATTGAAAGAGGTGCTGTACGCTGATACAGCACCTTTGCTTTTTCATTTACTTTTACTGAGCGATCATCGCATTCAGCGATGTTGTAATAGCTGCAGCCGGTGCTGCATCAATGATAACATAATCTAAGTTACCATTCAACATGTCCTGAACAGCAAGTGAACCATTGCTGTATCCAACACCCTGTGCTTCATATCCTGCAAATCCCCAGTCAGCATCACCTGCTACATAAAACTGTGCTGTCGTACCTGTCTGATAACCGATCTTCACGGAACTGTCTTTTTCATTTAAGATCGCTTCTACATCTTCTGCGGTCTCACAGCCATCAAATTCTGTATCTTCTGATGTTACGATCAGCTTCTGTGCTGCATTATAATAAGAATCTGAGAAATTAACGGCTTCTTTTCTGTCTTCTGTAATCGTCAGACCTGCCATGGCGATATCACATTTGCTCTGTCCTACGGATAAACAAACTGCATCAAAACTCATATTTACGATCACAAGCTCTTTTCCAAGGGAATCTGCCAGTGCTTTTGCGATCTCCATATCGATGCCGTAGTATTTATCCCCTTCCATATATTCGAATGGAGCAAATTCTGCGTTTGTAGCTACTACGAGCTGATCCTTTGAAGCATCTTCTTTTGCAGATTCTACTGCTTCCGGTTCCCCGTCACCAAAATAGTGATTGCAGATCTCTTCAAAAGTGCCGTCTTCTTTGATCTCTGCGATAAATGCATTTACCTGATCTAATAATTCCGGCTGATTCTTATCTACGCCATATGCATATTCTTCACTGGTCAGTTCGATATCTACGACTTTTGCCGTAACCGCTGCTGAATCCGAACCACATGCTGTTGCTGAAAGTGCCATTACTGCTGCTAACATAAGTGCTGTTATTTTTTTCTTCATGATCATTTCTCCTCTTCGTTTCCCATTGTATTTTATAAAAATCTGATTCTTAAAGAATTTTTGTTTTTTGCATAATTATTCATCTCTTATGCATGTTTCACATTATATACAACCCAAATGATAATTGCAAGTCTTTTTTTACATTTTTTTGCATAAAAATACTATTTTCTTTCGTTTTATGCACCTATATTTGAATTTTATGCATTATTTATTCTGTTTTTATGCATATTTCAGAAAAATTTCACAGCCTTTTGACACCTACCGCATCTTGCGTACTTCCAGATAATATCTTTTATCCACTGCATGCCCCAGAGAAAATGTCTTCTTTGGTAAAGCTCCCATTTTTGCAATATTTTGAAAAAATTCCTTCTTTTCTATCTTTGGAAGCTCAAATCCGATCGAATCCTTTTCTTTCGAAAGTCTATAAAGAACTTCTTTTTCATGGATATAATCCATCGTTCCCTGATGTGCCGCCAAATAATCATCCAGAAATTCCTGCAAAATCCCAACTGCTAAAACACCCTTTTCAGGATCCAGAAACACCGTTCCGCTTTTTTCGCCCATATACCAGTTTAAAGGGATCCCCTGTTCTGTACATTTTTCCTTTTCCAGTGTTTCCAAAAGCAGTTCCGGATCCGTATCCTTGATGATCCGATGGATCGGGTAAAACTTTTGTGCCGGATCATGCACATTGACCAGCTCTGCAAGAGCATATCCTGCCGGATCCCTGTCAGATCCCGGAAGAACTGCATTTTTCTGATGTTCCTGTGCCAAGGCTTTCGCTGCTGCAAGAGAATGGTTCCCATCAGCCACGGCATACAAAATAGGCGGCTCTTTCAGTTCCGCATATTTTTCCCGAACCGCATCCTCATACCGGTCTAACTTTTTTATAAGTTCCTGTGCATCAGTACCACTAACCAGCCTTCCGACAATATGTCCTCCGCCTTCCATTAGTTCAAAATCATAAAGTACCGGCAGCAGTTCCTTTACCGATTCCAGATAATCCCACAAAAGATTTTCTTCATCATCTGCAAAGAGCAGACTGTGAGAAAGCTCTAAAACCGCCTGCCGGCGAAGATTTTTCCTTGATGGGATCCGTTCCGCTACCGTTTTTTCCGTAGCACGGACTGCTGATGCAGCATTTTTTGAAGCATCATAAGCATTCAGATCCACTGCACCCACGATTCCTTTGCGAACACTTCCGTCAGAAATCGTTCTTTCCGTATAAACAAAAGAATCCTGATATTCCTGAAACAATCCGCTTTCCAGATATTCTTCCATTTTCTTTCTGATTTTGATCAGATCCAAATCTTTGCGGTCTTTTTTCAAAAAATCAGCTTCCGGACAGATCATTTGCAATGCAGAAGGCGAATCCCCGACGAAAGTTTCCACCCTTTTCCAATATTCCGGCTGGGATGTAAACTGATCACAGGCGATCACAGACCACTTTTCCATCTCTGAAACCTTGGGGATCAGAAGTTCTGTCGGCACGAAAAAACTCATATTAATTTCCTTTATTTCTGTTTAAAATTTCATTTTTCTCCCGAATTCCATCTTCTGTTAATTCCAGCACTCTGTCTGAATTTTGAATACTGCTGAGACGATGTGCGATCGTAAGTGTCGTTCTTCCTTCTGATAATTTATCCAGTGAACGGACAATGGCTGCTTCACTTTCATTATCCAACGCAGAAGTAGCTTCATCTAAGATCAGGATTGCCGGGTTTTTCAAAAATACTCTGGCGATGCTGATTCGCTGTTTCTGACCACCGGATAATTTGACACCTCGTTCTCCTACATACGTATCATATCCGTCTTTTAAGTTCATGATAAATTCATGAGCCTCTGCTTTTTTCGCCGCCTCGATGATCTCTTCTTCCGTTGCATCCAGTTTTCCGTATAAAATATTTTCCCGGATACTTCCTGAGAAAAGATAAACATCCTGCTGTACGA